>JBIOVQ010000060.1:0-3167 GCA_044867805.1 Burkholderiales bacterium
CGACCGCGGTCGCCACCGCCGCGCGGCTCGATACGGAGCTCAAGCGCGGGCTGAGTCGCGGCCCGCTCCACGGCATTCCGATCCTGCTGAAGGACAACATCGCGACCGACGACACCATGCAAACCACGGCCGGGTCGCTCGCGCTGGTGAACAATCAGGTGCCGGCCGACGCGCCGATTGCCGCCAAGCTCCGCGACGCCGGCGCCGTCATTCTCGGCAAGGCCAATCTCTCCGAGTGGGCCAACTTCCGCGGCTTCGCGCCGTTCAACGGCTGGAGCGCGCGCGGCGGATTCACGCGCGATCCCTACCTGCTGAGTTTCGATCCGTGCGGATCGAGCTCCGGCTCCGGTGTGGCGCCTGCGGCGAATCTCTGCGCGGCGGCTGTTGGCACCGAGACCGACGGGTCGATCGTCTGTCCGGCTGGCAACAATCTGGTCGTCGGTCTCAAGCCAACGCTCGGACTGCTGTCGCAGCAAGGCATCATTCCCATTGCGCACAGCCAGGACACGGCCGGGCCGATGTGCCGGACCGTGACGGACGTGGCGATCCTGCTCGGCGTGATGCAATCGCCGTTCGGGCCCGTGCTGGGCCACACCCTGCCCGCCAGCTACACGCCGTTTCTGCAGCGAGGCGCCCTCAAGGGAAAGCGGATCGGCGTGGACCAGCGGTACTTCACGGAGGACTACGGCGGCGAGCCCGATCTTGTCGCGGTGGCGATGCAGGGCATCGCCGCGATGAGCAGCCTCGGCGCGACGATCGTCCCCACCGACACCGGCGATCCGTTCGCATGGTTCGACGCGGAGTTCACCGTGCTGCTCTTCGAGTTCAAGGTGGACATCGCGGCGTATCTCTCGACGCTCGGACACACGTCGATGCGGACGCTCGCGGATCTGATCGCGTTCAACCTCTCCCATTGTCCGGCGGAGATGAAGTACTTCGGCCAGGAGCTGTTCGAGATGGCCGAGGCGACGAGCGGCGACCTGACCGATCCGGAGTACCTCGCGGCGCGCGCGCTCAGCCTGCAACTGGCGGCGACAGAGGGGATCGACGCCGCCATCGCGCGCGATCGTCTCGACGCGATTGTCGCGCCGACATACAGCTTCGCGTCGTCGGGCGCCGCCGTTGCCGGGTATCCGAATCTGTCGCTGCCGATCGGACTGACGCCGGAGGGCAAGCCGGCCGGACTATGGATGTACGCCGGATTCCTGAGCGAGCCCGCGCTTCTCGGGATGGCCTACGACCTGGAACAGGCGGTCCAGCCGCGGCGCGCGCCGCAATTCCTGGGCGCTGTGCCGCCTGAGCCGCCGGACGCCGGGATCTGCGCGGCGCTGCCCAAGAAACCGCATGTGTTCTCGGGCAAGGCGCATCTGCCGCATCACCTGGGCACGGGGAAGAAGTTCAAGAAGTAGTCCCTGTTCCGCAACGCTCGAGTCTTGATTCCGGCAAGGCTGACCGGCAGGAATCGGTCGCCCTCCGCCTAGCTACCTGATAGTGCGTGGCATCGCGTTCTGTGAGGGTGGCACGGGGAAGTCGCGGTCTCCGGGGCGCCATCGAACAGATGTCCTCAGCGAGCGCGCGGGTACAGCTTGCGATGGGCCGCCTGCAGCTCAACGAGCAGCGCATCACGACCTACATGCGGCGTCTGGACGATGTCCGCGATCGGCGCATCGCGGCGGAAGCGGACGCACTGAAACGGCAGCAACGGCTCACCGGACTCACGGATGAAATGCGTGGAGCTCCACAGCCGATTCCGAGTTACGTCGAGGTGGAGATCGCCACGGCAAAAACGGAGTCGGCCGAAGCGAACGCTACACTCCTGCGATTCAAGAACGAAGAAGCGAGACTCCTGCAGGACATCGCACGGAGCAGGACCGATGGGCGGAGATCAACCGGACGTTGGAGGATCTCGATCGCGCGCTCACACGACGATAGAATCGGCCTCGACTACGGCATTATCGAGAAGCATGTAGCATCGCGCCGCGCTCCCTTTATGTCTTTCGGATCTTGTATAACGCCTCGTACGGAGAGAGTAGCCCGACGCCCCCGCGGTGTTGAGACCGTTTGCGAGCAAGGGCGCTCTCTCCGGACGGTCATCACTGATCCCGAACAGTTGACCGGGCTCGAGCCCGTAGTCGATAAGGCTGGGACAGCGGATGAGGACTGGAGGCGTCATGGAGGCAGCAAGCGTCGTCATCGGCATTGATGTGAGCAAGGACGCGCTGGCGATCGCGGTGTATCCCACTGGCGCGGAATGGACCACGGCGACGACCGACTCGGCGATCGCCGGGTTGGTCACGCAGTTGACGGCGTTGGGACCGACGTTGGTCGTCTTGGAAGCCACCGGCGGCTACGAAACGGCGATCGCCGCGGCCTGCGCCAGCGGCGGCGTGCCGGTGGCGGTCGTGAACCCGCGGCAAGTGCGCGCGTTCGCCCACGCCTGGGGGCGCACCGCCAAAACGGATGCGATCGATGCGACGGTGCTGGCGCTCTTTGGCGCCAAGATGCAACCCGTCCCGCGGCCCTTACCGGATGCGGCGACTCAGGCGCTGGCGGCCTTGGTGGCGCGGCGTCGCCAACTGCTGGAGATGTTGGGCGCCGAACAGCGTCGGCTGGCCCAGGCGACCACCACGGTGATTCGACGCGACTTGCGGAATCACATTCGCTGGCTCGAGCGGCGCGTGCAGGACGTCGATCATGATATCGACCAGGCGATCCAGAGCAGTCCGCTGTGGCGCGTGCAGGAGAACCTGCTGCGGACCGTGCCCGGCGTCGGCCCGACGACCGCGCGCACGTTGCTGGCCGAGCTCCCGGAATTGGGCCGGCTCGACCGGCGAACGATCGCGGCGTTAGCCGGCGTGGCCCCGTTCAACCGCGACAGCGGCCGGTGGCGCGGGCGCCGCAGCATTGCGGGCGGGCGCGCCTCGGTGCGCACCAGCCTCTACATGGCCGCTTTGGTCGCGAGCCGCTATAACCCCGTCCTCAGGGCCTTCTATCAGCGCTTGCGCGCCCTCGGCAAAGCCCCCAAAACCGCCCTGGTGGCGGTGATGCGCAAACTGCTCACGATGCTCAATGCGATGCTCAAACACCAAACCGCCTGGAACCCGGGCGCATCGCCGGCTCGCATACCGGCGTGGTCCGCGCGCCAATAAAAAGACAGTTGCTCGCAA
>JBIOVQ010000061.1:0-4247 GCA_044867805.1 Burkholderiales bacterium
GTAGCGGCGAACCTTCGCTTCGTCCACCTCGATACCCAGTCCCGGCCCGGTGGGTATCGGGACGTGGCCGTTGGCGGCTGCAATCGGCGTCTTCAGTATGTCGTCCACCAGCTCCAGGCTCGAGAGCGTGATGCCCCAGTCCATGGCCGGCACGGCCGCCGCGATGTGGAGGAGCGCCGCGGTGGAGATGCCCGTCTCCGCCATCTTGGAGGCGAGATTGACCTTGAGGCCGAGCCGGTCGCAGAGCAGGGCGGCATCGACCACCGGCTTCATACCGCCGAGCTTGATGGTCTTCAGGCTGAAGCCCGCCGCTGCGCCCGCCTCGTGATGGCGCTTCAAGTCCTCGATGGAATGCAGTCCCTCGTCGCAGCCGATCTTGACGCGGCTCGCGCGCGCGACGCGTGCCATGCCCTCGACATCGTGCGCCGCGACCGGCTGCTCGAAGAACTCGATCGGCGTGTCCTCGACCGCGCGCACGTACTCGATCGCCCCGTCCACGCTGAAGCCCTGATTGGCGTCGGCGCAGAGGAGCAGCCCGCGGTCGCCGTTCAGCGACGAGCAGATCGCGCGCGAACGCTCCGCGTCGGCCTGCGCGCCGGCGATGCCGACCTTGATCTTGAAGGCGACGTGGCCTTCCGCCTTCCGGCGCTGCAACTCCTCGATGTCGGCGGCTGTTCCCTTGCCGGTGCCCACGAGGCGGAGCAGGGCGACGCGGTCGCGCCGCTTGCCGCCCAGAAGATCGTAAACGGGCACGCCGCGCGTGCGCCCGAGCGCGTCCTGCAGGGCCATCTCGATCGCCGATTTCGCCGACTGGTTGCCGAAAAGGAAGTTGCCGGCGTGCGTCATGACAGCGGAAATATCGTCGGCCGCCATTCCCTCCAGGTGTGGGACGAGATGGCGGATCGCCGCCGTCATGCTCTGCACCGTCTCACCCGTCATGGTCGGGGCAGTCGCGGCGCCGCCCCAACCGACCACGCCGTCCGCCGTTTCCAGCCGCACGAGAACGTTGTCAGCGCTCTTTACCTCCTCGAACGACATCTTGATCGGCTTCGCCATCGGCAGGCTGATGGCGATGGGCTCGATGCGCTTTATCTTCATGTCCGAGTAGTCAGTAGTCAGTAATCAGTGGACAGTAAACTGCAAACTGCCCACTGCCAACTGCAAACTTCGTTAGAGCTTGCCGATGTTCTTGATCGCGGCCGCCATGCGCTTGTGATCGGCGTCGAAGAACTTCTTGAACTCCGGCGCGTCGCGGTGGTCGGGCACGACCTGGACTTTTTCGAGCGTGGCCCTGAAGCTCGGGTCGGCCGTCGCCTTGGCGATCAGCGCGCGCATCTTGTTGAAGATCGGCTCCGGGATGCCGGTCCGCGTGAAAAGCCCGACCCACAGGTACGCTTCCACGTTCTTGTAGCCCAGGGAATGGAAGGTGGGCAGCTTGGGGTATGCCGGATGGGGCTTGGTGCCCCAGCTCGCGATGGCGCGCAGCTTGCCCTGCTGCACGAAGGGATAGGTCGTCGCCGGGCCGCCGGCCGTGACCTGCGAATGGCCGCCCAGCGCCGCCGTGAGCGCGGGACCGCCACCGGTAGTCGGCAGGTGGCGCATCTTGATCTTGGCGGCGTCCATCAGCATCGCGGGCGGGGTGTGCGTGATGCCGTAGGGGCCCGAGGACGAAAAGATGATCTCGTTCGGCATCGATTTGGCGAGCGCGACCAGCTCCTTGACGTTGTGCACGGGCAGCGAGGGATGGACTACCATGATCAGCGGATCGGCGGTCAACAGGGCAAGAGGCGCGATCTGATCGAGCGTATAGGGCGACTGGATGCCGTATATCTTGTCCTTCTCGATCACCAGGTGCAGGTTCGCCGTGGTCACCAGGATGTTGTAGCCGTCGGGCGGCTGGTTGACCACGTACGCGGTCCCCACCGCCGCAGTCCCGCCCGGCCGGTTGACGATGGGCGCGGGCTGGCCGGTCAATTTTTCCAGCATCGCCGAAAGCGGCTGAGCCATGAGCTGGTTCATGCCCCCCGGCGGGTTGGGATTGGTCAGGGTGATCGCGCGTGTCGGGTAGTCCTGGGCGCAGACGCTTGCCGCTGAGAGTAAAAGGGCCAGTGCCGTATAGCGGATAGTCATGGTCTCCTCCTCGGGGATGGCGGCCCCACACGGCCGCCGGGTCCAGCTCGTGGAAACTTAACCGACGCCGGGGTGGTTGGCAAGGCGCCTAGAAGATGTCAGCCCTCAGCCGTCAGCTGTCAGCTTCAGACCCTAAGCTTGGAACTCACCAGGCGCGACGGGCATCTGGCGTCTGACGGCTGATGTCTGATGGCTGGCGAGCTACGCGAGGCGGTCGGCGAGCTCCTTGAAGTCGGCGACGACGAGGTCGGGTTGGTAGGGCCAGTCGCCGAAGGGGCGGCGGCGGCGGTTGATGAAGGCACTGCGCATGCCGCAGGCCTTGGCGCCCACGCAGTCGAAGGCGTGATTGGCCACGAACAGGATCTCTTCCGGCCGGGCGCCCAGGATTTCGGCGGCCTTGCGGTAGGTCACCGCGTGCGGCTTGAATGAGCCCGCCTCGGCGACCGAGATCACGCGGTCGAAGGCGATGCCGAGATGAGGCTTGATCGCCTCCAGCATGTCGGGATCGCCATTGGAGAAGATCACGAGACGCCGTTTCCGCTGGATCCGTGCCAACGCTTCCACGGCGTCCGGGAAAGGCTGCAAGCGCTCGATCTCGGCGACCAGCCGCTTCACCTCGTCCCGGGTGTGCGGCACGCCGGCGCGCTCGAGCGTGTAGGCGAGAGAGATGCGCCCGATCTCGCGATAGGGCGTATGCGATCGCTGGAGCAGTGCATCGATCATCGAGTTTTCGAAATGCGCGCGGCGCCACCAGGTAACCAGCCGCGACGCATCGCCCACCCATCCCTTGGCCTTGAGGTAGGGGGCAGCGGCGCGCGTGAGGCCGGATTGAATATCGACCACGGTGCCGTAGAGGTCGAACATGCAGATCGCGATATCCCGCTTCACGGCTTCGAATTCGCTCATGGGCTGCATTGTAGAATGCGCGTCGAGGGGCGGAGCAGGGGCCCCACTTCAGTGGGGATGCGACCCCCGGTGGCGCGCAGAGCGGCCGACATGATGACAATCTATATCGCGATGACCTGTCGGAGGCCGCTGCGGCCTGCGGTGACTCAGTGACGAAAGACATGATCCTCGTTGATCACGACGGGCCGATCGCTACCGTCACGCTCAGCAACCCCGGCAAGCTCAACGCCATCACGGTGGCGATGTGGCGGGAGCTCGCGCGCGTCATGAATGCCCTGTCCGCCGAGGACGCGTTGCGCTGCGTGGTGCTGCGCGGCGCCGGCAGCGAGGCATTCGCGGCGGGCGCCGATATCGCGGAATTCGCGACCGAGCGCGACAACGCCGGGCAGGGCAGGCGCTATCACCGCGAGCTCGTGAGCGGCGCGCTGGAGGCGGTGGGGACCTGCCGGCATCCCACGGTCGCCATGATCCACGGCGCGTGCGCCGGAGGAGGCCTGGAAATCGCGTGCATGTGCGACCTGCGCATCGCCGGGGAATCGGCGCGCCTGGGAGTGCCGATCACCCGGCTCGGCTTCCCGATTGCCTACGACGAGCTTGCCGCGCTGCTGCCGCTGACCGGCCGCGCCGTGGCGCTGGAAATCCTGGTCGAGGGACGGATGTGGGGCGCCGGGGAAGCGCTCGCCAAGGGTCTGCTGACGCGGGTGGTTCCCGACGCGGAGCTGGAACGGGAGGCTTATGCCGGCGCGCGCCGTATCGCGGAGGGCGCGCCGCTCGTGAACCGCTGGCACAAGCGCTTCGTGCGGCGGCTCGCGCCGCAGCCCGCGCCCCTTACGGCGGGCGAAATCGAGGAGAACTTCGCGTATTTCGCCACCGAGGACTACCGCATTGGAATGGAGGCGTTTGCGGAGAAGCGGAAGCCGCGGTTCAAGGGGCGATAAGGCGTGAATGGTGAATAGTGATTGGTGATTGGGCCGGCATGCGCGCACGAAGCGCCTCGACAAAGCCAATCACCATTCACCAATCACTAATCACGCATTTTCAGGGGTGATCGATGGCTGGGCCGCTGTCGCACATCAGAGTGCTCGACCTCTCCCGCGTGCTGGCGGGGCCGTGGTGCGGGCAGAACCTCGCCGATCTCGGCGCCGAGGTGATCAAGATCGAACGCCCCGGCGGCGGCGACGACTCCCGCGCCTTCGGGCCGCCGTGGCTCA
>JBIOVQ010000062.1:0-7224 GCA_044867805.1 Burkholderiales bacterium
GGAACGAAGGCGCGCTACCAGCGGCAGTTGTCGGTGGCCATCAACCGCGCGCGCTTCCTGGCGCTGCTGCCGTATACCGATCTGCACTAGACCAGTTTGCAGTGTGCAGTGGACAGTTTGCAGCGACCTGACACTGCCAACTGCCAACTGATAACTGCCCACTGTCCGAAGGACTGATATGCAAGTGATACTCCTCGAAAAGATCGTCAACCTCGGCGGGCTCGGCGACGTCGTCAAGGTGAGGGACGGATTCGCCCGCAATTACCTGATTCCCGAAGGAAAAGCGAAGCGGGCGACGCCCGAAAACGTCGCCGAATTCGAGAAGCGGCGCGCGGACCTGGAGAAGGCCCAGACCGAGGCGCTGACCAGGGCGCAGGAGAAGGCGGCAAAGCTCGACGGCCTCACGGTCCAGATCACCCAGAAGGCGGGCGTGGACGGCAAGCTCTTCGGCTCCGTCACCAACGTGGACATCTCCGAAGCGCTGAAAGGGCAGGGCCACGAGGTGCCGAAGGCGCAAATCCGCATGCCGCAGGGCCCGTTGAAGGTCGTGGGGGACCACCCGATCAAGATCGCGCTGCATGCCGACGTGCTGGTTACCGTGACGGTGTCGGTGCTGGGCGAACAGTGAGAAATTTTTTAGCGCGCCAATTCAACGGCTTCAACTTCGCGTGAAAAAAGGGCTGGCGACAGCCCTTTTTTTTCTGTAAATTCGTTTTTTCGCGCGCGCAGCGGTGCGCGACGCCCAATTCCCTCAGAAGAAGCAGACCAGCGAGACGGCGGCGGCGCGGCACATCATGGCCCAGGCACAAGCTGTCACCTCGATCGTCAAGGACGCCCAGGTCGAGGCGCTACGGGTCCCCCCGCAGTCGGTGGAAGCCGAGCAATCGGTGCTGGGAGGGCTGCTGCTCGACAACGAGGCGTGGGACCGGGTCGCGGACCTCGTCACGGACCAGCACTTCTACCGCGCCGACCACCGGCTGATCTTCCAGCATATCGGCGCGCTCATCGAGAACGGCAAGCCTGCCGACCAGCTGACCGTCGCCGAGACCCTTGAGCGCGCCGGCAAGCTCGCGGAGATCGGGGGGCATGCCTACCTGGGCGCGCTGGCCCTGAACACGCCCAGCGCAGCCAACATCCGCCGCTACGCCGAGATCGTGCGCGAGCGCGCCATCATGCGCAGCCTCGCGGCGGCCGGCACCGAAATCGCGGATTCCGCGTTCAGCCCCATGGGCAGGACCGCAGGGCAGCTGCTCGACCACGCCGAAGGGCGCGTGTTCGAGATCGCGGAGGCGAGCAGCCGGGGCAAGCAGGGGTTCCTCGGCATCGACGAGCTCGCCGCGCGGGTCGTCACCCGCATGGACGAGCTCTACCACTCGGACAACCCGAGCGACATCACGGGCATCCCCACCGGCTTCACCGACCTGGACCAGAAGACCGCCGGCCTGCAGCCCGGCGATCTCATCATCGTCGCCGGCAGACCGAGCATGGGAAAAACCGCCATAGCGTTGAACATCGCCGAGTACGTCGGCATCGACTACGGGCTGCCGGTCGCCGTCTACAGCATGGAGATGAGCGGCGAGCAGGTGGCTATGCGGCTGCTCGGCTCGATTGCGCGCGTGAGCCAGCACAAGATCCGCACCGGGCGCGTGGAGGAGGCGGACTGGACCAACGTGACCGCCGGCCTCGGCAAGCTGCAGAACGCCAACATCTACATAGACGAGAGCGGCGCGCTGAATCCCCTCGAGCTGCGCGCGCGGGCGCGCCGGCTCTACCGCCAGTGCGGCAAGCTGGGCCTGATCGTCGTGGACTACCTCCAGCTCATGTCGGCGACGCGCGCGGACAGCGAGAACCGCGCCACCGAGCTCTCGGAGATTTCGCGCTCGCTCAAGGCGCTCGCGAAGGAGCTGCACGTGCCCATCATGGCGTTGTCGCAGCTTAATCGCGGCGTAGAGTCGCGCACCGATCGCCGTCCCCTGATGTCCGATCTGCGGGAGTGCGTTACCGGCGACACCCTGGTTGTTCTGCAGGACGGACAACGCGTTCCGATACGGCAACTCGTAGGCACTTGCCCTGAGGTGTGGTCCGTGTCGAAGGAGGGAAAGCTGGCTGTCGGCAAAGCCGAGTGCGTTTGGTCCGTGGGGCGACGTCCTGTGCTGAAAGTCGCGCTGGCCAGCGGAAGGACTATCCGGGTCACGCCCGAGCATCGCTTGTTGGGCGGCAGTGGCTGGAGAACGGCTTCCGAGCTGGGACCCGGAGATCGTCTTGCATTGGCGCGGGTGGTTCCGGAGCCGAAGGAAACTGTGGCATGGCCGGAAGAGCACCTGGTTCTACTGGGCCACTTGATAGGCGACGGCAGCTTCCTCAGCAATCAACCTTTGCGGTATGCGACGGCGAGCGAGGAGAACAGCGAGGCAGTTGTCCAGTCCGCCATTCGCGCGTTTGGCGCGAGGGTCAAACGATACGCCGGACGTGGCGCATGGCATCAGCTGTTGATCAGTGGCAATGGCAACCGCTGGCATCCGCAAGGCGTCAACAAATGGCTCCGCGATCTCGGGATATTCGGCCAGCGATCCCACGAGAAGCGCATACCGGCGGAGGTCTTCCGGCTCGGCAATGCACAGATCGCCCTGTTGCTGAAGCATCTGTGGGCGACCGACGGATCGATAACTGTCAGGCCGGCTGCACGCAGAGGTTCTCATCGCGTCTACTTCAGCACTTCCAGCGAGGGCCTGGCTCACGACGTGTCGGCCCTGTTACTGCGCCTGGGAATCGTTGCGCGCATCAAGACGGCGTATCACAAGGAATACCGTCCGGTCCACAGCGTCGACGTGACGGGTGCAGAGAGCCAATTGCAGTTCGCGGAGACAGTCGGGGGGTTCGGCCCGCGACGTGCCGCCGTGCAAGCTCTCCAGGCAAGACTTGCCTCGATCGTGCCCAACACCAACGTCGATACTTTACCCGGGGAAGCGTTCGCGGATGTGAGGCTGGTGATGAAGGCGGCGGGTGTTTCGCAGCGGGATATGGCTGCATTGCGCGGGACTTCGTATGGCGGTACCGCGCATTTCCGATTCGCTCCCTCGCGCGGCTTGATGGCGAGTTACGCAGAGTTGCTGAAGGATGAGCGGCTGAAAGCATGGGCGAGCAGCGACCTGTTCTGGGACGCCATCGTCAGTATCGAGCCTGCTGGCGAGGAGGAAGTCTTTGATCTCACCGTGCCGGAGCACTCATCGTGGCTCGCCGACGGAATCGTGAGTCACAACTCGGGCGCGATCGAGCAGGACGCCGACCTGATCCTGTTCATCTACCGCGACGAGGTCTACCGTCCCGATACGCCCGACAAGGGCATCGCTGAGGTCATCATCGGCAAGCAGCGCAACGGGCCGATCGGCACCGTCAAGCTGACGTTCCGCGGCGAGTTCACGCGTTTCGAGAACTACGCCAATCCCGACCGCTTCTGACCACCCCCTCGCGTACGCTCGACCCCTCCTTCACAAGGAGGGGTGGCCGAAAGGCCGGGGTGGTGCGCTCGACCCCTCCTAACCACCCCTCAGTCCCCTCCTTCACAAGAAGGGGAGGGAGCTAAGCGGAAGGGGTGGTCAGCTGCCGGGGTGGCACTCCCCTCCTTTCTTCAAGGAGGGGTGGCAACGTTAGGTGCCGGGGTGGTTAAGTGTCCTGACGAACTCGAGGACTTCCTGGACGTGGCCCGGAACCTTCACGCCCCGCCACTCGCGGCGCACGACGCCCCCCGCATCGATCGCGAAGGTGCTGCGCTCGATGCCGCGCACCTTTCTGCCGTACATATTCTTCATCTTGATGACGTCGTAGAGCCTGCACGCCGTCTCCTCGGTGTCGGACAGCAGCTCGAACGGAAACTTCATCTTGGACTTGAAGCCTTCGTGGGACTTCAGGCTGTCGCGCGATACGCCGTAGATCGCGCACCGCAGCTTCTGGAAATCCGGATAGAGGTCGCGGAAATTCTGGCCCTCGGTGGTGCAGCCCGGCGTATTGTCCTTGGGATAGAAATAGAGGACGAGAGGAGCGCCCCTTGCGCGGGACAGACGGAACGGTTTTCCGCCGGTGGCGGGCAGCTCGAAATCGGGCGCCGGCTGGTCTAGCATTCTGCTGAGGTGTCCTCGTCGTACCTTGTTTTTTCGAGCATGGTGAACGAATCCACCTCCCCGTGCAAGCGCGGGTCGCGCGGCGCGCACAAGGCTGAAACTGCGAGCAAAACAGCTGCTCACGACCCGCGAGTCACGAGTCGCGAGTCACCGCCTCGATAAGGAACTCCTTGCCCTCGACCGCCATGGGGCCGCGCCCGCCCGCGATTTTTTCTTCAGCCACCACCCGCCGTGGCAGGCGGGACAACTCGAGCCCGGTCGCGTAGTCGCGCAAGGGCACGGCCTGTATGCCCAGCGCGCGCCAGCCCGCGAGCAGCGCCTGCAGAGCGGGAGCGCGGACCGTTCCTTCGACCTCGGCGCGCAACGTAAGGACGTGACCGACGGGCGCCGGCTCGCGGCTCGCGGCGAGCAGGCGTTCCACGGCCTTTTTCCAATCGCGACTGCCCGCCATCAGCTCGTCCAGCGTGGGCAGGGTGGTCGGCAGTTGCGGGCAGGCAACGACTTCTCCGCGGATCACCGGTATGAACGGCCCGGAGCCGCGCGTGTCGGAGCAATGCCGGAATCCGAGCCGCTGCGAATAGCGGTAGGCGTAGCGGTTCATGCGCCACCCGGGCGCTCCTTGCGTGAGCGCGGGGACCCCGAAAATTTCCTCGTAGCGCACCCGGGCGCGCTGCATCGCCGCGGCGGTCCAGTTCTCGTCGGCGGCGGCGATGTGATTGACCCAGTCCGTGCGGTCAAACGCCAGTATCCCGGCCTCGTGACCTTCCTTCGGCAGCGCGCGCAGCGCATCGCCGCAGCGCAGGCCGACATCGGGGGCCGGCAGAAGAGTGCCCGACAGCAGCGCCCTCAACCCGTAGGTTCTCAGCTTTGGCCCACGCGGCAGGCTGCCCAGCGCGCGTCCCATGCGGTCGGGCCCGAGGTTGAGCAGGAAGGTCGCGCGGGCCCCATGCTCCTTGAGCATTGCGGCAAGGCGCGGCACGGCGTAGCGCGCGCCGCGCAGGGTGGCAACCTCGATGCGCAGGCCGATTTTCATAGTGATTAAGTGACTAGGTGACTAGGTATCGGCTGTTAGCGTCGTTGCTCAGTTACCTGGTCACTCAGTCACTTAGTTACTCGCTCTGAGTCGAGGCAGCGGCGCGCGAGCGACGAGAACGCGGCGTCCTCGACGCCGGCGAGCGTGAGCTTGAGCGCGCCGGGCAACTCCGCGTAGTGCTTGCCGATTGCCCGCGAGTAGGCGGGATCGTAGTGGCGCGCCAGCAATTCGTTGATCAGCTTGTCCCACCGCCTGGCGAGCGCGAGCTCTCTCCAGCTCCCGACGATCGCATGGCCGTGCATGGGAATGAGGCAGTCGAGCGCCTTGATCAGGGATTCTGTATCCTCGAGCAGGTGCGCGTATTCCTGCTTGAGGAGCTCCAGCCGCGCCGCGACCGGGGCTTCCAGCACGATACACTCACTCTTCCACATCTGCTCGATCAGGGCTTCGGGCACGCGCAAGGCGCCGATCTTCTTGCTTTCGGCTTCCACGTAGACGGGGCGCTTGGGATCGAACCCGCGGAGCGCGCCCCATATCACGCTTTCGAACATTTTCTGCCCCGGCTGAGGCGCGCCTGGGAGGTTGCCGAGCACCGATCCACGATGAGCCGCCAGGGCCTCGAGGTCAAGGACCTGCCCGCCGGCGTCGCGCAGCGTGCGCAGCAGCCGGCTCTTGCCGGTGCCGGTCATGCCGCATACGACGCGCCAGCGGAAAGCCGCGGGAGGGCGCGCGAGATCGGACACGACGGCGCGGCGATACGACTTGTAGCCGCCGTCGAGCCGCCCGACGCGCCAGCCGACGCGGGAGAACACCTCGGCGAACGCGCCGCTGCGGTCCCCGCCGCGCCAGCAGTAGAACAGCGGCCGCCATTGCCGCGGCCGGTCGAGGAAGCGCTCGTTGAGGTGACGCGAGATGTTGGCTGCGATCAATGCCGCCCCGATCTTCTTCGCCTCGAACGGCGAGCGCTGCTTGTAGATCGTGCCGACGCGCGCTCGCTCGTCGTTGTCGAGCGCGGGGCAATTGACCGCTCCGGGCACGTGGTCCTCGGCAAACTCGCTTTCGGAGCGCACGTCCACGATCTCGTCAAATTCGGGCAGTTGTGCTACGGTAACTGTCGCGGGTGAGCGCACAGAAGTTATTGTCACAACGTGGCTTTTTCGATATGCCGGCGGTTGTGGCGGCGCGCTTCAGCCCGCACTGACGACCAACCATGAACAAGCCAGCTGAATCCGCATCCATCCGCCTGACGCAACTGTCGCATGGCGGTGGCTGAGGCTGCAAGCTCACGCCAGCGTTGCTGAGCGAGGTGCTTGCGGCATCGCCGATCGGCAGGAGCTACGCCAACCTGCTGGTCGGCAACGAGTCGAGTGACGACGCCGCCGTGTATCGCCTGAGCGATACCCAGGCCCTGGTCGCCACCACGGACTTCTTTACGCCCATCGTGGACGATCCGTACGACTACGGCGCCATCGCGGCGACCAATGCGCTGTCGGACGTCTATGCCATGGGCGCGCGCCCGATCCTGGCGCTCGCGCTGCTCGGCGTGCCGCTGGGGAAGCTCCCCACCGACGTCGTGCAGCGCATCGTGGCCGGCGGGCATGACGCATGCGAGAAGGCCGGGGTGCCGATCGCGGGCGGGCACTCGATCGATTCGCCGGAGCCCCTCTATGGACTCGTCGCGCTGGGGTTGGTCGACCCCGCGAAGGTCAAGCGCAACGACCGCGCGCGGCCGGGCGACGCGCTGATCCTCGGCAAGGGGCTCGGCATCGGCATCATCAGCGCGGCGCTCAAGAAGGGCGAGCTCAAGGACAAGAGCTATCGCCAGATGCTGGAATCCGCGACCCAGCTCAACACGCCGGGTATCCGGTTCGCGGAAATGGCGGGCGTTCACGCGCTGACCGACGTGACCGGCTACGGGCTGCTCGGGCACCTGCTCGAGATCTGCCGCGGCGCGCAGCTCGCGGCAAGGCTGGATTTCGCCAGCATCCCGGTGCTCACGGCAGCGCGCCAGCTGGCCGAGGCCGGCTATGCCACCGGCGCGTCGGGACGCAACTGGGAAAGCTATGGCAACGC
>JBIOVQ010000063.1:0-11710 GCA_044867805.1 Burkholderiales bacterium
ATGACTGACGTCGTCCTGCTGGAGCGCCCCGCCGAAGCGGTGGTGCTGCTGCGCCTCAACCGCCCCGAGGCGCGCAACGCGCTCAACCTCGAAGTGCGGAAGCTCCTCGCCCGCTACATGGGCGAACTCGGCGAGGACACGACAACGCGCGCCATCGTGCTGACCGGCAGCGAAAAGAGCTTCGCCGCCGGCGCCGACATCAAGGAGATGGCGGATCTCGGCACGATCGAGGCGCTGCAGCGCGGCATCCACCGGCTGTGGCAGGCGATCGGGAGCTGCCGCAAGCCGGTGATCGCCGCGGTGAGCGGCTACGCGCTCGGCGGCGGCTGCGAGCTCGCGATGACCTGCGACATCATCGTCGCCGGGGAGTCGGCGCGCTTCGGGCAGCCGGAGGTCAACATCGGCATCATCCCCGGCGGCGGCGGCACGCAGCGGCTCGCGCGCGCCGTCGGCAAGTACAAGGCGATGAAATACATCCTCACCGGAGAGCAGTTCTCGGCGAGAGAGGCGCTCGACATGGGGCTGGTGAGCGAAGTGGTGCCCGATCCCGAGGTCGAAGGCCGCGCGATCGATCTCGCGCGGAGAATCGCCGCGCTGCCGCCGCTCGCGGTGCAGCTCGCGAAGGAAGCCGTGATCGCCGGGATGGATGCGCCGCTCACGAGCGCGCTCGCGCTGGAGGCGAAGTCCTCGCAGATCCTGTTCTCCTCCCACGACCAGAAGGAAGGCATGCGCGCCTTCATCGAGAAGCGCAAGCCGAGGTTCGAAGGACGTTGAATGGAACCGCCGATGAACGCCGACGTACGCAGATCAAAACCGGAAATTAGCCGCCAAGACGCCAAGCCCGCCAAGAAATTCAATACAAGAATGAGAAACATGCCGCTCCTCCCCGAATCGCCTGGTAGCGCTGCAACCTGCGACATCGCCCCTGTATTGGAGAGTTCATTTTCGTATTCCTTGGCGTTCTTGGCGCTTTGGCGGCTATTTTTTGATTTTTATCGGCGCTGGTCGGCGGCTGATTTCGAGCATTGAGCGAAGCTCCTCACGCTCAGCGCGACCGCGCGCTCGCCCTGCTCGCCCTTTTCGCCGGCGCGGCCGCGATCGCCACCGCGCCCCTTTTCGTCAAGGTAGCCGAGACCGGCCCGGTCGCGACCGCCTTCTGGCGCATTGCGCTCGCGCTGCCCTTCCTGTGGACGTGGTCGCTCGCCACGGCCCGCAGCGGTCAGTACTCGACCTTCGCCGCCGAGCGCCGTCTCATCATCGCCGCCGGCCTGTTCTTCGCCGGCGATCTCGCGGTGTGGCATTGGTCCATCGTGCTGACTTCGGTCGCCAACTCCACATTGCTCGCCAACCTGGCGCCGATTTTCGTCACGCTTGCCGTCTGGTTCCTGCTCCGGAAGCGCCCGGCGGCGACGTTCCTGGCGGGCCTTGCGATCGCCCTCGCGGGCGTCGCCATGCTGATCGGCGGCGATTTCCAGCTCGGCGCGAGCGAAATCGCGGGCGACGCCCTGGGCGTGATCACAGCGATGTTCTACGCCGCCTACCAGCTCACCGTGACGCGGCTGCGCGCCTCCGTGGCAACCTCGACTCTCATGGCCTGGAGCGGGCTTTTCACGGCCGCCGCGCTGTTGCCGGTCGCGCTCCTGTCGGGCGAAGCCATCCTGCCCGTTACCGCAACGGGGTGGGTCAAGCTCATCGGCCTCGCGTTGATCGCCCAGGCGGCGGGCCAGAGCCTGATCGCCTACGCGATGGCGCATCTTCCCGCCACCGTGTCGTCGGTCGGGCTGCTCGCCCAGCCGGTGCTGGCGGCCCTGTACGCGTGGGCCCTGCTCGGTGAGGCGCTGGGCTGGCTCCAGTTCGCGGGGGGCGTCGCGGTGCTGGTGGGCATACGCGTCGCGCAGCGAGCAGAACTTGGAAAGGCGTGACACGATGGTGCGTGACGCGATACTTCGTGACACGATACGGCGTGACGCGATAAGGCGAGCTGACCCGTCGAACAGTCAGCACCGACGCCCTACCGTGTCACGGTTCACCGCGTCACGCTTTACCGCGTCACGATTCATCGTGTCACGCTTTCGAGGATAGCAATGCCATTCGTCAAATCCGGTGGGGTCAAGCTGTATTACGAAGAAGCGGGCAAGGGGACCCCGATCGTGTTCGTGCACGAGTTCTCGGGCGATCTCCGCAGCTGGGAAGGCCAGATGCGCCACTTCAGCCGCCGCTACCGGTGCGTCGCGTTCAACGCCCGCGGCTACCCGCCGTCGGAGGTGCCCGCGTCCTCGTCGAAGTACTCCTACCAACTCGCAATAGGCGATATCCACAATCTCATGCGGCAGCTCGGCATCGCGAAGGCGCATGTCGTCGGCTGCTCGATGGGCGCGTATTCGACGCTGCAGTTCGGCCTGCGCTATCCGCACCGGGCGCTCTCGCTCACCGTGGTCGGCGCTGGCGCGGGGGCGAATCCTGCCAAGCGCGCGGAATTCCTCAAGGCGAGCGCCGCGTCGGCGCGGCGCTTCGAGGAGGGCGGGCTCGCGGCCGCCATGAAGACCTATCGCAACGCGTCCAACCGCATCCAGCTCGACAACAAGGATCCGCGCTCCTTCCGCGAGTTCTTCGCGCGTTTTGCCGAGCACTCGGCGCAGGGCCACGCGAACACGATACGCGGCGTGCAGATGCGGCGCCCCGCCCTCCAGGGCATGACGCCGAAATTCTCCCGTCTCAAAGTCCCGACGCTCGTCATGGTCGGCGACGAGGACGAAAGCTCGCTCGAGACCGGCCTTTTTCTCAAGCGCGTCTGCCCGGCGGTCCGCCTCGCCATCTTTCCTGCAACGGGCCATCTGGTGAACGTCGAAGAGCCGGAACTGTTCAACCGCCTGGCCGGCGATTTCCTGAACCTGGTCGACTTCAGGAACTGGCGGCCGCGCGATCCGCGGTCGTTCAATCCATCTACGATGGCTAGAAAGGAGTGATTAGTGATTGGTGAATGGACTTGACCTCTTCCCGCCTGCTTTTGGCCCAATCACTATTCACTAATCACTATTCACGCATTTCGAACGGAGAAAGAAAGATGCCATTCGCCGACTCGAAGGGCGTGCAGCTGTATTACGAGGAAGCCGGGAAAGGCGACCCGATCGTATTCGTCCACGAGTTCGGGGGCGACATCCGCAGCTGGGAACCGCAGTTGAGTTATTTCAGCCGCCGCTATCGCTGCATCGCGTTCAACGCGCGCGGCTACCCGCCGTCGGACGTCCCCGATTCGGTCTCCCGATACTCGCAGGCGATCGCCACCGACGACATCGCCAACGTGATGCGTGATCTCGGCGTGCGCAAGGCTCACATCATCGGCTGCTCGATGGGCGGCTACGCCACGCTCCATTTCGGGCTGCGCTACGCGCCCATGGCGCGCTCGCTCACCGTGATCGGCGCGGGCTACGGCTCCGACCCCGACAAGCGCGCCCGCTTCCTGCGCGACACCGAGGTGCTGGCGCGGCGCTTCGACGAGCTCGGCACGCCGGAGGCGATCTCGACTTACCTGGTGGGGCCGGCGCGCGTGCAGATGCAGAACAAGGATCCGCGCGGCTATAAGGAGTTCTGCGAAACGTTCGCGGAGCATTCGGCGCTGGGCTCGGCCAACACCCTGCGCGGCGTGCAGGCGCGCCGGCCGACGCTCTACAGCCTGAAGCGGGGCCTTTCCCGCATGAAAGTGCCGACCCACATCATCTCGGGCGACGAGGACACCCAGTGCGTCGAGCCGGCGGTTTTCATCAAGCGCGTCTGTCCCGCGGCGCGGATCACGGTGGTGCCGGCAACGGGCCACGCCGTGAACATCGAGGAGCCCGATCTCTTCAACCGCCTGACCGACGACTTCCTGACGCTGGTGGACTCGGGCCGCTGGCGCCCGCGCGACCCGCGGTCACTCAACAAGTCGACGATGGCGAGGAAAAGTTGAAGTCCGGCGGGCTCGATGCGCGGCACGAAACGCGTGCCCCGCCACCAGCGTCTTCGTTGCCCGCGGCGAACGCGATGTCATCCTTCACCGTTGAAGCTGCCCACCGATGGGTCTCAGGGATCCGCTGCCCAGGCCGGTAGCCTGGATCACGCGCATCATCGGCTACACCGGGGGAGCGATAGCCATCGCGATCGCCTGGTACGTGGCCGGTAGCATGCTCCTGGTCACGCACTACACGGAATGCCTCCAGATGCCCGGCACGAAAGGGGCAGCGAAGCCAACGGCGCTGGAGAACGCAAAGTTGCTGGTCGCCTGCGTCGACGCGCGGTCCGGGCTGGTCGAAGCGCTGGCCTTCGCGCCGACGAAGCGGCTGTTCTCCGCGTTGCCATCCGCCCCCTGCGAGTACATAGGTACATGGCATTCCGAGCGGGAAACCTCCCTCTACCGGATCGCGCTGGGCGCGGACGGCCAGTTCCTCGCCGAGCCGGTCCGGACATCGGACCCCGACGCGAGAAACGTGACCGGATCATGGGGCGTCGTGGGGGCGCGCGACAACCAGAGGATGGTGTGGCTCTATGACGAAGGACAGATCTGGCCGCCCGACAGCAATCCCGTCAAGGAGCCCGGCCCAGCCGGCTTCACGCTGATCGAAAAAGACGGCAGCCGCACGAAATTTTCCCGCATAGGCGGCAGCGCCTGTGCCGCGGCGGAAGATCCGCGCGCGGCAGGCGGCGCGGCCCCGGGCAGATGAGACACGATGCAACGTGAGGCGCGTATTGCAATCAAAGCGGTACGGACCGCTCCGCCACCGGAGACTTGAGATGGCAATACAGCTCGATCACTTTATCGTTCCTTGCCGCAACCAGGTCGCGTCGGCCAAACTCCTGGCGGAGCTGCTCGGGGTTCCATGGGCGAAGGCCGGGGTAGGACCCTTCTCGCCCGTCTACGTCAACGATGGATTGACGCTGGATTTCATACAGACGGACGAAGCCTTTCCCGTCCACCATTACTGCTTTCGCGTCGGCCAGGCGGAATTCGACGCCATACTCGGGCGCCTCAAGGCGGCGGGAATCAAGTACCGCAGCACGGTGCGCGGCCCCGACGACATGCAGGTCAGCGAGGAATACGGCAACGTCTACTGGAACGAGCCCGACGGGCACCAGTGGGAAATACTGACGGTAAGCTACGCGCGGCAGGCGCGCTGACGTGCTGCGGCCCTAACCGGAGATCTTCTTCCTGAGCTTCTCGAAGTACTTGTCGAGGTCGATCACGAAGCGGTCGTGCTCGGCTTCGCCTACCTGCTCGACCTCGTCGTAGACCTTGACCTTGAAGGAGAGCTTGCGCCGGTCGATGGCGACGAGCTCGGCCTCGGCTCGCACTTTCCCGCCCAGGGGCGTCGGCCCCATGTGGCGCACCGTGACGAGCGTCCCGACCTGCCCCTGGCCGGGCTTGAGATGCGGTGCCGCGAGCTGGTTCGCCGTGGATTCGACGAGCTGCGTCATCGAAGGCGTGGAGAACACGCGGTAGTCGCCGCGCTTCGTGGTGTGCTTCTCCTCGATCACCCATTCCTGGGTATGCTTCATGCCGACTTTCAGCGATTCCATTCACGCTCCCGCGCCGAGTATGCGAATGCCGGCATTCTATATGACGCAGCTATCAGCTATCAGCCGTCAGCTGTCAGCCTGACCCGAGTAGGAACTTGGCTGAGGTCTGAAAGCTGAGCGCTGACAGCTAGTAGCCGGCCGCAAAAAAATCGGCCACCCTGTTCAGGTGGCCGATTTGTGGGCTGGCCGGCTACTTCGCGGTCTGCTTGTCGTGCCTCTCGCGATGGATCTTCTTGCTCTGCTGGTCCTGCATGTGCTCGATGCGGGCGCGCTCCTTCTTCGTCATCTTGCCGTCGGCCGTCGCCTTGTCTTCCGCTTTCTGCACGCGCCGCTGGCCTTTTTCCAGGCGCGCCTTTTCCTTGTCCGTGAGCTGCCCGGACTGGGCGCCCCTGTCGATGCGCTTCTCCTGGAACTCCTGGCGCTTGTCGATGCGCTTGGTGGACTGGGTGGTGTCCGTCGCCTGGGCGAAAGCCATCATGGGGAATGCGATGAGCGTCAGGATCACCGCGACTGCTTTGAGCTTCATGTCCTCTCTCCTCTGCGATTGGGGATATGGGCCTGGCCCACCACTCCGTAACGCGGCACCACGCATGCGAGCCGACCGCCCGTTGGTAACAAAATGTAACCGCCGAGGGGGCGCCACGCCTTGCGCCCCCAGTCACCAGGCGGCGTGGAGAATTTCCCCGAGCAGCTCGCGCTCACGCACGAACTCGCGCTTCGGATCGGCGTTGAAATTCCTCAGCGAGTGCTCCAGCACCTGCGGCAGCCGCTCGCGCGCGATCCCGAGCTCCGCGAGCCGCGTCGGCATGCCGAGCGAGCGAAAGCCCTCTTCCATCCGTTCGGCGATCCGCTGCGGCGCCGCGGCCGGCGCGACGCCGTCGAGATTGAGCCCGCGCGCGATGCGCGCCATCGCCTCGGGATCGCGGCTGCCCACGCGCCGCAGCACCGTGCCAAGCTGCGCGCTGTAGCCTTCCCCTTGCCCGACCTGGGGAAAGACGCTGATCAGCGCGGTCGAGAAAGCATAGGAAACTCGCATCGCCCAGTGGCGCGAAAACTGGTCGCCGCCGTCATCGGCCTCGCGATTCTGCAGGAGCGTCGCCGCGCACAGCTCGAAGCGGGGCGAGGGATCGGCGGGGTTCGCGACGCGCGGCAGAGCGCCGGCGGCAAGACGCCAGGACTGCAGCCGGTCGCCTTCCACCAGGGGATTGTCGGAGACGCCGCCGAGATTCATCGCCGCGCGGCACCAGATCGTCGCGGCGCCGGTGCGGATGAGGCTCGCCGGCGCGGTCAGCAGCGCGTCCGTGTCCCAGAAGATCGCCACGGGCCGCGTCTTGGGATCGAAGAACTCCATCCCGCGCGCGGTGTCGTCGTCTTTCATGCGCGAGCCTGCGCGATTCTGCGCGGTCGTCGGCGCCGTCAGCACGTTGATGATGGGCAGCTTGGGCTCCACCAGCCTGGGGCTGATGGCCGGGCCGTGATCCGGATATCGGGTGATCAGTTCCTCGAGCGGGCGCTTCTCGGCGAGCAGGATCGTGACGATGCGCGCGCCCTGGATCACGCTGCCGGCGCCGACGCCGATCACGAGATCGGCGCCGGCCGAGCGGGCGGCCTCCG
Source organism: Burkholderiales bacterium (assembly GCA_044867805.1). Lineage (GTDB taxonomy): Bacteria > Pseudomonadota > Gammaproteobacteria > Burkholderiales > SG8-41 > SG8-41. The sequence goes on from JBIOVQ010000063.1 coordinate 7,165, forward strand.
TCGCGCGCAGCACCGACGAGCGCGAGGTGTCCTTCTCGATTTCGTCGAACACGCCGGCGAGATGTTCTCCCAAGAGAGCTCGCATATGGGCGATGAGCGGCGTCTTGCGCGACACCGAGCGCCCGCAGACGATGAACGCGCGCTTCGCTTTCTGCCGCGCGATTTCCTCCGGCAGCCTGTCGAGCGCGTCCTTCCCGCTGTGGAGCCGGAACGGAAAGCCGGTCAGCCTGAAGTCATAGGCGTACATAAGGCGTGATTGGTGATTGGTGATTGGTGATTAGTGATTGGTTAGTCGAACCAGATCGTTGTTGCGCATCATGCGAAGTGGGTTTGGCCCGTTCACCATTCACTAATCACCATTCACGCTCTTCCTGCTGTGGACGAAGCGCTCGTGAAACGCTAGCGCGGCGAGCGCCAAGCCGGCGTCGGCGATCTCGTCATACACCGGTATGCCGAGCGCCGCCGCCTTAGCCCGGAAGCCGCGCCGGCGCTCCTCCAGTTCCGAATCGCCGTCGGACCTCAGCACCAGCACGAAGTGCGCCTTCCCGGGGTGGCGCTCCTGCACCCGCAACGCCGCCTGCACCAGGTTGTCGAGCACGTCGTCGCTGGTGCGGCCGACGAACACCGACAGGTTCAGATGCATTACCAGCGCCTCGGCCCCGCCGTCCGCATAGATCGCCTCCAGGATCTTCTCGGCGACGCGGCCGCCCTCCTGCCGCAGCGTGCCGACGGGCGCATCGACGGGGTTCCCGATACTCGTCCCGGGCGGAAGCTGCAGCGCGGCGAGCCGGTCCACCGTCGCCTTGCCGAACGGCGTCACGTCGAGCCCGGCGCGCGCGAAAGCATCGGTTGCGAGCACGCTCGCCCCGCCGCCGTTGCCGAACAGCACCGCGCGCCGCGTCGGCCGGCCGCCCCGCGGCGCGAGCGCCTGGAAGATGAGCAGGGCGTTCACGAATTGATCGAGCGTCTCGACCAGCACGCAGCCGGTCTGCCGCGACAGCCCGACCCATACGCGGTCATCGCCCGCCAGCGCCCCGGTGTGGGAGAGGGCCGCCGCCCGGCCTTGCTCGGTGCGCCCGCCTTTCAGGATCACGACCGGCTTCCTGGCGCGTGCCGTCCGCAGCAGCTCGAACAGGCGCCGCCCGTCCCGCGCCGTCTCGATATAGAGCCCGATCACTTTCGTCTGCGGATCCGCCAGGTAGAACTCGACCAGCTCGGCGGCGCCCACGTCGGCGCAATTACCGGCAGAGACCAGCGCCGAGTACTTCAGCCCGCGGTTCAGGCCGCGCCGGATGATGTCGGTGCCGAGTCCACCACTTTGCGAGACGACGCCGACGTGCCCGCTTTCCAGCGTGGTGACGCCGGCGAACGTGACCCGCCCGCGCGGGCTGTACATCCCCATGCAGTTGGGGCCGACGAGCCGCATGCCGCCGGCCCGTGCCGCCGCGATCAGCTCGTCCTGCAGGCTCCTGCCTTCGTCCACCTCGCCGAAGCCGCTGGAGATCACATGCGCGTAGCGCACGCGCCCGCCCCCTGCGCGCAGCAGCGGCGGCACCTGCGCCGCCGCGATGGCGATGTAGGCATAGTCCACCGCCCGCGGCATCTCGGCGAGGCTGCGGTAGGCGGCGAGTCCCTCGATCTCCCGCGCGGCCGGGTGAATCGGGTAGATCGCGCCCGCATAGCCGTGCTCCCGCAGCCTCCGGATGAACAGGTTGGGCAGCGCGTCCCCTTTCGTCGAGGCACCGATCACGGCAATCGCCTCCGGCTCGAACAGGGGTTTGAACCGCTCGATGACCCTCTCGCTCATCTCGTGCGGACCCCGTGATTCGTGAATCGTGATTCGTGATTCGACTCATTTCCTTCTGCTGACTGCGTTCTGCGCCTTGGAAGGCCGCGTTCCGCGGCACCAGGCCATTGGCCGGTCGGGTCCGCAACGCGATCGGGTTGCCAAGATCGAATCACAAATCACCAATCACGAATCACGCTTTGTCAGGACGAAGCGGGCATCAACGGCTACTGCCGCTTCGTCCGAAACGATCAGGGGATTGATATCCGCCTCGGCAATGTCCTGCGCGTGCCGCAGCAGGAGGCCGCCTTCGCCGCCGATCCTGAGCAAGGCGTCGATGATCGCCTCGCGTGAAACCGGCTTGTGGCCGCGCGCCCCGCGCAGCAGGGCAGCGCCCTTCAGCTCGTCGAGCATCTCCTCCGCGTCGATGCGCGCAATCGGGCAGATGCGGAACGACACGTCCGCCAGCACTTCGACGAGGATGCCGCCGAGCCCCACCATCACGAGCGGCCCGAACTGCGGATCGCGCAGGCCGCCGATGACGACTTCCAGTCCCGCCGGCGCCATCTCCTCCAGCAGGAAGCCGTCGATGCGCGCGCCCCCGATCCCCGGCAGCCTCATCATCGCGCGGATGGCTTCCTCGACCTCCGCCCTCCCTTCGAGCCCCGTCCTGACGCCGCCGACGTCGCTCTTGTGCAGAATATCGGGCGAGACCACCTTGAGCACCAGCGGCGGCCGGAGCTTCCCGCAAGCGTCCGCGGCTTCCTGCACGTCCTGGACCAGGAGGGAACGAGGCACCGCGATGCCGCAGGCGGCGAGCAGCCGCTTGCCCGCGACCTCGTCGAGCGCGGCGCGGCCTTGCTTTCTTGCTTCGGTGATCTCGTCGAAACCGGACATAAGGACCTGAATTAGCCGCCAAGGCGCCAAGAACGCCAAGAAGAACAATAGTCGAACTGCGAAGAGCGCCGGATCGCCGGGGGCTGCACGAGAAGCGCAGCCGCGGCGTTTGCAATGATGTTCATTCTGTTCTCGCTTTCCTTGGCGGCCTTGGCGTCTTGGCGGCTATTTTCCGATCTGGCTCATGGCATTTTGGCGGCTATTTTCTGCTGACCCAGCACTTCGGGGATCAGCCCCGTGTGCACCCGCCCGGCGCGGAACGGCTCCGAGCGCAGGATCGCCAGCATTGCCGGGATGTTGTTCTTCGGGCCCTGTATCTCGAAAGCCTCCAGCGCCTCGATCAGTTTCTGCGTGGCACGCTCACGCGTCTCCGCGCGCACGATCACTTTCGCGATCATCGGGTCGTAGTGCGGCGTGACCTCGCGCCCTTCCGCATAGCCGGTCTCCACGCGCACGTCCTGCCCGAGCGGCGGACGGAACACCTTGAGCTTGCCGGGGGACGGAAAGAAATTCTTCGGGTCCTCGGCGTAGACCCGCGCCTGGATCGCGTGACCCCGCACTTCGACGCGGCCGGGGAGAATGGAAGCCAGCGGTTCCCCCGCCACAGACCGGATCTGAGCCTTGACGAGGTCCACTCCCGTCACTTCCTCGGTGACGCCATGCTCGACCTGCAGCCGCGTGTTCATCTCGAGGAAGCTGAAAGCGCCGTCCGCGCCCATCAGCATCTCGACCGTGCCGATGTTGTCATACCCCAGCTTGCGCATGATGGCCGCCACCTGCTCCGCCACCTGCCCGGCCTGCGCGCGCGTGAGCCCGGGAGCCGGGGCTTCTTCGATCACCTTCTGGTTGCGGCGCTGCGTCGAGCAATCGCGCTCGTAGAGATGCGCGACAGCGCCGTGCCGATCCCCCAGCACCTGGAACTCGACGTGGCGCGGACGCTCCACCAGCCGCTCGAGGTAGACCTCCGCGCTGCCGAAGCCGCGCTGCGCCATGGAGCGCGAGCGCTCGACCGCGGTGAGCAGCTCCGCCTCGTCCTTGGCCGGCAGCATGCCGATCCCTCCACCACCGCCGGCCGGCTTGACCAGCACCGGGAAGCCGATGGCGCGCGCAGCTGCCGTAACCGCGGCGTTGTCCGCAGACAGCACCCCGGAGCCCTTGGACATCGGCATGCCGTGGCTCGCTGCCAGCTCGCGCGCTCGCGTCTTGTGGCCCATGGCCTCGATCCAGCGCGGCGACGGCCCGATGAAGCGCGCGCCGGCGGCATCGACCTTCTCTGCGAAGCCGGCATTCTCCGACAGGAATCCGTAGCCTGGATGCAGTCCGTCCGCGCCCGATTTGCGTACGACTTCGACCAGCGCTTCCTGATTGAGATAGCTCTCGCGTGGAGGTGGCGGGCCGATGGCGTAGCTCTCCGCCGCCAGTTGCAGGTACGGCGCCCCGGCATCCGCCTCGGAATACACCGCCACCGCGCGTACGCCCATCTCCTTCAGCGCCCGCAGCACGCGGGCGGCGACGGCACCACGGTTGGCGACGACGACCTTACGAAACATGAGAAATGCGTGATTGGTGAATGGTGATTGGTGATTGGGCTAGCGGGCGCGCGGCGAAGCGCGCTCTGCTGTGCGCGCAAGCGGGAATTATCTACTCACTACTCACTAATCACTAATCACGCCGTTACTCAATAGGACGTGGGCCAGCTACGCATGAGGTGCTGCCCGACGCCCTTCGACATGCGGAGCCGGTAGACGTCGAGCATGCGCACCAGGTAGTCGCGCGTTTCTTCCGGCCGGATCACCGCCTGCGCGGCAAAGACCTCGGCCAGGCCCCAGACATCGCTCGCCTGCTCGATCTCGGCGAGCTTTT
>JBIOVQ010000064.1:0-5975 GCA_044867805.1 Burkholderiales bacterium
TGGGGCGCGCGGCGCGGGATTGACGAACCAGGGAGCTCTACATCGCACAGGAAAAGGAACCGCGGATCAACGGCGAGATCACCGCGCCGGAAGTCCGGCTCATAGGGGCAAACGGGGAGCAGGTCGGCGTTGTGAGCCTGGCCGCAGCCAACAAGCTGGCCGAAGAGGCCGAGCTCGATCTCGTGGAGATCGCTCCCACCGCGGTGCCGCCGGTATGCCGCGTCATGGACTACGGGAAATACAAGTACCGTGAGGCCAAGAAGAGGCACGAGGCGAAGCTCAAGCAGAAGCAGATCGTCGTCAAGGAAATCAAGTTTCGTCCCGGCACGGACGAAGGCGACTACAAGATCAAGCTGCGCAACCTGACGCGCTTCCTGGAGGAAGGCGACAAGACCAAGGTCACGCTGCGCTACCGCGGCCGCGAGATGGCCCACCAGGAGCTGGGCATGCGGCTGATCGAGCGGGTCAAGGCGGACCTCGAGCCGTACAGCACGGTCGAGCAGTACCCGAAGATGGAAGGACGCCAGCTGATCATGGTGCTGGCGCCGCGCAAGGTCGGAAAAGGCCCGCGCAAGGTCCCCGCGAAAGTCGGGACGACGCAGAGCAAGACCGCGGTTCCCCCGAAAGGAACCGCAGCCAAGGCCGCGGCGGACGCCGCGGCTGCGGCAGCGAAGAAGTAGTTGTCCGGGTTTCAAAGTCCTCCGCCCGGAGGCACCCGGCGCTACAAACTAAAGATGGAGTTGTCATGCCTAAGCTGAAAACGCGGCGCGCCGCCGCGAAGCGCTTCAAGAAGCGCGCCGGCGGTGGAATCAAGCGCGGCCAGGCGAACCTGCGCCACATCCTCACCAAGAAGAACACCAAGCGCAAGCGGCACCTGCGCGGCAGCACCGGCGTCGCCCAGTCGGACAAGGCGGCCGTACGTACGATGCTGCCCTACTAGGGTACGGAACAAGGGGATACTCCCCTCGTGCACCCCTGATTTAGCGACAGAGGAAGGAAGGAACGAGGGGATACTCCCCTCATGGTCCCCCTAGTTCGGTCGAACATCATCCAAGGAAAACGCCATGCCACGAGTCAAACGCGGCGTCATAGCCCGCGCGGCCCACAAGAAAGTCCTGCGCCGCGCCAAGGGTTACCGCGGTCGCCGCAAGAACGTATTCCGCATCGCCAACCAGGCGGTCATGCGCGCGGGCCAATATGCCTACCGCGACCGCCGCGACCGCAAGGGGGAGTTCCGCGCGCTGTGGATCGCGCGCATCAATGCCGCCGCCCGCGAGCACGGCCTCTCCTACAGCCGGCTCATGAACGGCCTGAAGAAGGCGGCGATCGCGGTGGACCGCAAGGTGCTGGCCGACATCGCGGTCCTCGACAAGCCCGCGTTCTCGAAGATCGTGGAAAAGGCGAAGGCGAGTCTCGGCGCCTGAGGGCGACGTTCAGGCAGGGGAGGCTCGCGGCCTCCCTTTTCTTCCCGGATCGCCACCCGCACGCACATGCAGGATCCTGACGCCATCGTGAAGGAGGCGCTCGAGGCCTTCACGGGCATTGCGGATGCCGACGAGCTCGAACGGGCCAAGGCGCGCTACCTCGGGAAGACCGGGACACTCTCCCAGCTGTTGAAGGGCGTTTCGAAGCTGCCGGCGGCCGAACGCCCCGCGTTCGGCAACCGCGTCAACGCGGCGAAGGAGCGCCTCGAGACCGCGCTCCAGGAGCAACGGGAGCGCATCCGGCTGCGCCAGCAGGAAGCGCGACTCGCGGGCGAAAACCTCGACGTGACCCTGCCCGGCCGCGGCCTGGGCGTGGGAGGGCTGCATCCCGTCACGCGCACCCTGGAGCGCATCGAGCAGCTCTTCCGCACCATGGGATTCGAGGTGGCCGACGGCCCCGAGATCGAGACCGACTACTACAACTTCACGGCGCTCAACCAGCCGGAGAACCATCCGGCGCGGTCGATGCACGACACGTTCTACCTGGCCGACGGCGAGCACCTGCTGCGCACGCATACCTCGCCGATCCAGATCCGCTACATGGAGGAGCACCGACCGCCGATCAAGATCATCGCGCCGGGCCGCGTCTATCGGAAGGACTCGGACGCGACTCACTCGCCGATGTTCCACCAGATCGAGGGATTGTGGGTGGACGAGCGCATCACGTTCGCCGACCTGAAGGGCGTGCTGATCGAGTTCCTGCGGAAATTCTTCGAGCGCGCCGATCTGCAGGTGCGGTTCCGGCCGTCGTTCTTTCCGTTCACCGAGCCTTCCGCCGAGATCGACATGAGCTTCGGCGACGGCTGGCTCGAGATGGGCGGAGCCGGCATGGTGCACCCGACGGTGCTGAAGAACGTCAATATCGACAGCGAAACCTACCAGGGTTTTGCCTTCGGCATGGGCGCCGACCGGCTCACCATGCTGCGCTACGGCGTGAACGATCTGCGCCTGTTCTTCGAGAACGACCTGCGCTTTTTGAAGCAATTCAATTGATATGGGCCGTCAGCCGTCAGCCGTCAGCGGCCTCGGACAGGCCATCAAGACGTTGAGTCCATTGTATCGGCCGCTCAGCGCGTCACCGGGGGTCACATCCCCGAACAAGTTCGGGGCCCCTGTTCCGCCCCTCGACGCGCGTCAGTCGTCACCCGCCGGGCTTCGCGTATGAGGCTTTCGGACAGCTGGCTGCGCACCTTCGTCAATCCGCCGCTCGCGGCGCGCGAGCTGGCGGACACGCTCTCCATGAGCGGGCTCGACGTGGAGGGCGTGGAGCCCGATCGCGAGGACTGGCTGCTCGCGTTCAAGCCGACGGCGAACCGGGGCGACTGCCTCAGCATTTTCGGCCTGGCGAGGGAGGTCGCCGCGGTGACCGGCGCGGTGCTCAACCCTCCCGAGAGCCGGGTGGTACGCAACTCGATCACGGACCGCGTCGCCGTCACCCTCGAGGAGCCCCATGCCTGCCCGCGCTACTGCGGCCGGCTCGTGCGCGGCGTCAACGCCGGGGCGGCGACGCCGGATTGGATGGGGCGCCGGCTGGCGGCGAGCGGCCTGCGTCCGATCAGCCCGCTGGTGGACATCACCAACTACGTCATGCTGGAGCTGGGACAGCCGCTGCACGCTTTCGACGCGGCCAGGCTTCACGGCGGCATCCGCGTCCGCTACGCGAAGGCCGGTGAAAAGCTCACGCTGCTCAACGGGGAGGCGCCGGTGCTCAAGCCGGATTTCCTGGTGATCGCCGACGACGCGAAGGCAGTGGCGCTGGCCGGGATCATGGGCGGTCTCGACAGCTCGGTGACCGAGGCAACGCGCGACGTGTTCCTCGAGAGCGCGTTTTTCAGTCCCGCGGTGGTGGCCGGCAAGACGCGGGCGCTCAACCTCGCGTCGGAATCGGCGTATCGCTTCGAGCGGGGCGTGGACTTCGCCGCCACGGCCGCGGCGCTCGAGCGCGCCACCCAGCTCGTGCAGGAAATCTGCGGCGGCGCCGCCGGCCCCGTCACGGAGGCGCGGGCGGCGCTGCCGGCGCGCGATCCGGTGTCATTGCGGCTGGCGCGCCTCGAGCGCCTGCTCGGCGTGCGCCTCGACGGCGTCCAGGTGAGCGAGATCCTGCGCCGTTTGCGCTTCGAGTTCTCGGTCAGCGGGGGCACGTTCCGGGTGACGCCCCCGAGCTACCGGTTCGACATCCTGATCGAAGAGGACCTGGTGGAGGAGCTGGCCCGCATCCACGGCTACGAGCGGATTCCCGCGACCCTGCCCGCCGCCCCGGCCGCGATGTTGCCGGCGCGCGAGGCGAAGCGCGAGGTCGCCGCGCTGCGCCGGCTGCTGGCCGCGCGCGACTACCAGGAGATCGTGAGCTACAGCTTCGTGGATGCCGCATGGGAAAGCGATTTCGCGGGCAATGCGGCGCCGCTGGCGCTCGCCAACCCCATCGCGAGCAATGTGAGCGTCATGCGCTCGACCCTGGCCGGGGGGCTGGTGAACTGCCTGCTCCACAATCTCGGCCGCAAGCAGGCCCGGGTGCGGGTGTTCGAGGTGGGCCGCTGCTTCATGGCGGGGACCGGGGGAATACCGCGCCAGCCGGTGCGGATCGGGGGCCTGTCCTACGGGGACGCCCGGCACGAGCAGTGGGGACTGAAGGGCAGGCCGGGAGATTTTTTCGACATCAAGAGCGACGTCGAGGCGCTGCTCGCCCCGCTTGCCGCGCAATTCCGGCGCGCCGGGCACCCGGCGCTGCATCCGGGGAAGTCGGCGCATATCGTCATCGGGAATATGACAGCGGGTTGGATCGGGGAATTGCATCCCCGCTGGCAGCGGAAGTATGATCTGCCGCTCGCCCCGATCCTGTTCGAGCTGGACTACGAAGCCATCGGCGAACGGGGCCTGCCGGAATACAACGAGACATCGAAATTTCCGCCGGTGCGGCGCGATATCGCCGCCGAGGTTGACGAGCGCATCAGCTACCAGGACATGCTGGAGCGCCTGCGGCGCGGAGCACCCGCGATCGTCACCGAAATAGGGGTGTTTGACATCTACCGCGGGGCGGGTGTAGGGGAGGGGAAAAAGAGTCTTGCTTTCAGGGTGTTATTGCAGGATACTCGCAAGACTCTGACCGAGGCGGAAGTCGAATCGGCGGTCTCCCAGTTGCGCCGGATACTGCAAGAACAATTCAACGCGAATCTCCGTTGAAAGGGGACAACATGACTTTAACCAAGGCCGAACTCGCGGACCTGCTCTTCGAGAAGGTCGGCTTCAACAAGCGCGAAGCGAAGGACATGGTGGAATCGTTCTTCGAGGAAGTGAGGACCGCGCTGGAGAACGGGCAAGGGGTGAAGCTGTCGGGCTTCGGCAATTTCCAGCTGCGCGACAAGCCGCAGCGACCGGGCCGCAATCCCAAGACCGGGGAAGAGATCCCGATCACGGCGCGCCGCGTCGTGACGTTCCACGCGTCGCAGAAGCTGAAGGCGATGGTGGAGCAGAACTACCATGGAAGCAAGTCATAGCTCCCGGACGCAGCTCCCGCCGATCCCGGCGAAGCGCTACTTCACCATCGGCGAAGTGAGCGAGCTGTGCGGCGTGAAGCCGCACGTGCTGCGTTACTGGGAGCAGGAATTCACGCAGCTGAAGCCGGTCAAGCGCCGCGGCAACCGGCGCTACTACCAGCACCACGAAGTGCTGCTCATCCGCCGCATCCGCGAGCTGCTCTACGATCAGGGCTTCACCATCAATGGCGCCCGCAACCGCCTGGACGAGATCGTCGCGGAGCCCGGGCGCGCCGCGCGCGGTCCGCGGACGAACCTCGCAACCCTGCGCAAGGAAATCAAGAGCGTCATCGAAGTTCTACGCGGCTGACGCGGCCGCGCCACAGTTTTCCTGCTTGTTTTTTCCTGTTTTGTCGGGCCGGGCGCTCGCCGGCGGCTGATATAATTCGCGTTCTCGGGGCGTAGCGCAGACTGGTAGCGTACCGGCATGGGGTGCCGGTGGTCGTGAGTTCAAATCTCACCGCCCCGACCAGACAATCACCGACTCGGCGCCCTGCTGGGTTGGAAAACTCCGCGAGCTTCCAGACGAGTTTTAAAAGATTTCCCGTCGCGCCGCGACAACGCCGACACCTACAAGGCGCGCGCCCGCGCTTCGCCTGGAATCGAAGTGATTTGACGGGCGGCTATGACAAGTCTCCCGCGAGCTGGTCTCGACTGCCGGGTGGAATGGACTGTTGGGACGGACAGTGCAAGTCATCTATTTATTAGAGAGTTATGACGTTTAGATGATAATTTACTTTGACTATTATTTTGGCAGCGATTCGCTGGCCTGAAACAGGGGGACGCCATGGCTAAAGATATATTGAGGAAATCCCCCGCGACAATGCTAAGATTCGCAGTGAAAACTGTCACATCGTCTTGGTAGATTCTCCGGGGCATCAAGACGAGATCCGGCTAGCAAGAATAAGTAGTTCAAGAAGCCAATAAGCAAGCTAAGAAGAAAGGCCGTTGCGACGTT
>JBIOVQ010000065.1:0-7287 GCA_044867805.1 Burkholderiales bacterium
ATGCCCCCCAGGAGATCGCCCCGGCGTGCAGGTAGAGACTGCCCAGCACCATCCACGGGCCATACGACAATGCGATGACCGTTTCTCCCAGGCCGCGGTAGGCCCAGCGGATCGGCGGCGCAACGTAGAAGATCGCGGCGAGCCCGCCGAGCACCGCGAAGGCCAGGATGGGCCAGCCGCCCCGGTAAGTAAGATAGATGCCAACGGCGAGGGCGCCGGCGAACGCCGCGATACCCAGCCACATGACCCACGCGGCCATGGGCGGCAGGTCGTCCGGGTCGAACACGCGGTCGGTACCCATCTGCGAGTCGAAGTACTCGTTGAATGCCTCGACCCCGACGACCGCCAGCACGACACCGCCGAGGCCGCTCCAGAAGATCGGCGCGTCGAATACGCCGACGACGGCATAGGCCCAGGCGGCCCCCAGCAGGTAGGGAAGGAGTCCGGCGTATAGGAAGAAGCGATAGCGCACCAGGCTCACTACGAGCCATAGCCGCCGCCAGCGCGACTGGTCCGCCCCCGCGCGCTGATGTGGAACCGCGGAAGTCGCTTCAATCTTGGACATGTTCCGCGCTCGATTCAGGATTTTGTCGGCCGGAGGACGGCAAAATCCTAGAGATAGACCCATTGGTGCAGCGTCGCCGTCTTGCGCGGATCCACGGCGAGGTCCTCGACGAACTGCGCGACACGCGGGTCCTGCCAGGCGCGCTGGAAGCGGGCCCAGATCTCGCCTAGCGTCTGTCGCCGCAAGTCTCCGCACACGAAGGGCAGCGCGTTGATGAGCTTGACCAGGCCGTTGGGAAGCACGATGAGAAGCGCCGCGGGGTGATGCAGGCGGTAGCGCAATTCCTCGAGCAGCCCCATCTCGTGGAAGTAGACCCGCATGCGGCCGCGGTATTCGTCAGTCTTGCGATGGAGCGTCTCGAAAAACGGACCGTACTGGTCCTCGGAGGGCGCCATCTTGTGCCAGGTCTTGACGGCGTTGCCGGTGTACATCGTGCGCCCCGTGTAGAAGCTGTAGGCGCCGAGCCCGGCGGCGAGGTCCACCGCAGTGCCGATCTCGTGCACGTTGAAGCTTGTTGGGGAGTAGTTGATCTCGATCGGTACGCCCGCCGTCCGCAGGTTGCGAACGCCCTCGATCATCGTGTCGAAATCCCCGCGCACGCGCATGCGATTGAACGTCTCGCGCGAAGCGCCGTCCATGCTTACCTGTACTGCCTTCACGCCGAGCTGCTTGAGCCGCGCGCAGTTCTCCGGGCCGAGGTAGTGGCCGTTGGTTTCGATCTTGAGCTGGCCGTTGCGGCGGCAGACGTACTCGACCATGTCGAAGAAGCGCGGATGCACCATCGGCTCCCCACCCGAGAACGAGAGGTAGGGCACCTCGAGATCCAGAGCCTGCTCGAGGACGCCGAAAACCTGCTCGTCGCTCAGCTCGTCGTGGAACGCCTTGCCGGGACCGCTTTCCTCGATGCAGTGCAGGCACGCGAGGTTGCATTCATTGGTGAGCTGCCAGGCGATGTAAAGCGGCGCGCCGAGGTCGCCGGACTCCGTAGTGGCCGGGGTTGTCGCCGGCACGGGGGAGCCGGCGCTGCGTGGGGTTGCCACCGGGTCAGTCCTCCAGAAGGCCCTTCTGCCGCAGCTCCGCGATGAACGCGGCCGCTTCGCGCTCGATCGCGCCGGTATCGTCACGGAACCGCTGTTTCAGCCGCCCCGGGATGTCGTGCTCGTCACTCCCGGCTTGGATCTCCCGCACCACGGCCGTCGCTGTCGGATTGAGCGTGTAGACCTTCTCGGAGCGCGTCTCGAACAACACGCCGCCGAATTTCTCTTCGCGAAACTTGACGTACTTGGCGAGTTTCATCGAGCCCGTCACCGAATCCAATTATAGCGAGGAAGCCGCCGCCTCCGGCGCTTCGGGCCCCCCTGCGCCCTGGCCGGGCGCGACGTCAGTACTTGCCGTGGACCTTGAAGAGGTAGTTCGTGAGCTCGCTCGTCTGCATCGCCAGCCGGTTCAGGATGACGTGCACGACCCGGAAGATCGCACGCATGACGCGGTAGACGATGACGGGCTCGCGCTCCAGGAGCGACTCCAGCTTCTCCCGTTCCAGGCTGAGGACCTGCGTCGGGCCGGCGGCGCGCAGCGCCGCGTAGTGCGGCCGGCCGTCCATGAAGCCCAGTTCGCCGGCGAGGTCGCCCTTCGTCAGCACGTGCAGGTTGATCCATTGGCCTTCCGACTGCCGGGCGACCGCCAGCGCGCCGCTCACGACGGCGTAGAGGTGGTTGTCGCTCGCCCCTTGCTTGACCAGGATCTCGCCGTCCGCCAGGTCGCGCACGGACATCAGCCCTGCCAGCACGCTGCACTGGTCTCCGGTCAGCTCCACCGCCAGGGCCGAATTGCGCACCAGCTCGATCTTGAGCGTGTCTTCCCGGGTCTTTGTCCGGGGTATGGGCGCAGCCATCGAGACGCTCCTTTTGTTGCGGATAACGAAATTATTACGCCGTATCGCCTCGTGGACTTGATCCAAATCAATGGGGTTGGATGAGACTATACTAATCTTCGGAATATTTCCGGTAGGGGCCGGGTTTACGCTTGGCAGGAGGGCTCATGGCGACGATCAAGCAGCAGGATTTCATCCAGAGCATCGCCGACGGCTTCCAGTTCATCTCCACCTATCACCCGGTGGATTTCATCAAGGCGATGGGCGAGGCCTACGAGCGCGAGCAATCGCCCGCCGCCAAGAACGCGATCGCGCAGATCCTCATGAACTCGCGCATGTCGGCCGAGGGCCACCGCCCGGTGTGCCAGGACACCGGGATTGCGGTCGTGTTCCTCAAGATCGGGATGGACGTGCGCTGGGACGCGAAAATGAGCGTCGAGGACATGGTCAACGAGGGCGTGCGCCGCGCCTACACGGACAAGGACAATCCCCTGCGCGCCTCGATGCTCTCGGACCCGGCCGGGGCCCGCAAGAATACCCGTGACAACACGCCGGCGGTGATCCACATGGAAGTCGTTCCCGGCGACAAGGTCGAGGTCAGGCTCGCGGCCAAGGGCGGCGGCTCGGAGAACAAGTCGCGCTTCGCGGTGCTCAACCCGAGCGATTCCGTGGTGGACTGGATCCTCCAGCAGGTCCCGACCATGGGCGGCGACTGGTGTCCGCCCGGCATGCTGGGCATCGGCATCGGCGGCACCGCGGAGAAGGCCATGGTCCTCGCCAAGGAATCGCTGATGGACCACCTCGACATGCACGAGCTGAAAGCGCGCGGTCCCAAAACCCGGGCTGAAGAGCTGCGGATCGAGATTTTCGACAAGGTCAATGCGCTCGGCATCGGCGCCCAGGGCCTCGGCGGGCTCACCACGGTGCTCGACGTCAAGGTGCTCGACTACCCCACCCACGCCACCTCCCTGCCGGTCGCCGTGATCCCCAATTGCGCAGCGACCCGTCACGTTGAATTTCAGCTCGATGGCAGCGGGCCTGCCCGCATCGACCCGCCCGGCCTCGAGAACTGGCCCAAGCTGTCGGTCGATCTCGCTGCCGGCGCGAAGCGCGTGAATCTCGAAACGCTCACCAAGGCGGAAACCGCGACCTGGAAGGCAGGCGACCGGCTGCTGCTCACCGGCAAGATCCTCACCGGCCGCGACGCCGCCCACAAGCGCCTGGCCGACCTGATGGCGAAGGGAGAGAAGCTGCCTGTGGATTTCACCAACCGCTTCATCTACTACGTCGGACCGGTGGACGCAGTACGGGACGAAGTGGTCGGACCGGCCGGCCCCACGACCTCGCGCCGCATGGACAAATTCATGGACGCCATGCTCGGCAAGACCGGGATGCTGGGCTCGATCGGCAAATCGGAGCGTGGCGCGGAGGCGGTGAAGGTGATCAAGCAGCACAAGGGCATACACCTGATCGCAATAGGCGGCGCAGCCTACCTGGTGTCGAAGGCGATCCGCGCGTCGCGCGTCCTGGCATTCCAGGACCTCGGTATGGAGGCGATCCACGAGTTCGAAGTGAAAGACATGCCGGTCACGGTCGCCGTGGACACGACCGGCAATGCCGCGCACGAGAGCGGCCCGCGCGAGTGGCGCGCGAAGATAGGAAAGATTCCCGTGACCGTGGCCTGACCGGGGAACGGGGGGCCTGCGGTTGATCCAGATCAAGCCTGCCGGCGCGCCCGCTTGGCAGAGTCGCACTACCGATTCAAGGAGGGCAGGTGCAAACGGTCCAGGCTGATGTCGTAGTCGTGGGCGGCGGCGGCGCGGGATTGCGCGCAGCAATCGCCGCCGCTCAAAGCGATCCGCGCCTGCGCGTCGCCCTCGTCTCCAAGGTCGTGCCCATGCGCAGCCACACGGTCGCCGCCGAGGGCGGCTCGGCCGGCGCCATCCGCGAGGACGACAGCCTCAACAGCCACTTCGACGATACCGTCGGCGGCGGCGACTGGCTGTGCGACCAGGACGTGGTCGAGTTCTTCGTTGCCCATTGCACCGAGGAGATGACCCAGCTCGAGCACTGGGGCTGTCCGTGGAGCCGCAAGGACGACGGTCACGTCAACGTGCGCTTCTTCGGCGGCATGAAGGTGCAGCGCACGTGGTTCGCCGCGGACAAGACCGGCTTCCACATGCTGCACACGCTGTTCCAGACGTCCCTGCGCTTCAAGTCGATCCAGCGCTATGACGAATTCTTCTGCGCCGATCTCGTCGTGGAGGACGGCCGGGTGCAGGGCGTGGTCGCAATCGACATCGCCAGCGGGGAGTTTTGCCTCTTCGAATGCAAGGCGGTGATCATGTGCACCGGCGGCGCCGGGCGCGTCTACGGCCAGAACACCAACGCGGGCATCGTCACCGGCGACGGCATGGGCATGGCCTTCCGCCACGGGGTGCCGCTCCGCGACATGGAGTTCGTGCAGTACCACCCTACGGCGCTGCCTGGAAGCGGGGTACTGATCACGGAAGGCTGCCGCGGCGAAGGCGGAATTCTCACCAACAAGGACGGCTATCGCTACCTGCAGGACTACGGCCTGGGCCCGCCCGACCCGTCGCCGCGTCCCAAGGCGATGGAGCTCGGCCCTCGTGACCGCCTGTCGCAGGCGTTCTGGCACGAAGAGCAGAAAGGGCGGACGGCGACCACTCCCCAGGGCCAGGCAGTCTGGCTCGACCTGCGCCACCTGGGCGCCGCCAAGATCCACGAGCGCTTGCCGCTTATCACCGAAGTCGCCAAGACCTTCATGGGAGTCGACCCCGTCGTGGCCCCGATCCCGGTGCGCCCCGCCGTGCACTACACGATGGGCGGCATCCTGTGCAACGGCCGGACCGAAACGCCGCTGAAAGGGCTCTACGCGGCCGGCGAATGCTCGAGCGTGGGCATCCACGGCGCGAACCGCCTGGGCTCGAACTCGCTCGCGGAAATCGTTGTGTTCGGCAAGGTCGCGGGCGAGCGCGCCGCGCAGTACGCCAAGACGGCGTCCGCCGGCCGTTCCGAATCGGCGCGCAAGCAGGCGGAGGCCGTGGAGGCACGATTGCTAGGCATGCTCGGGCGGGACAAGGGCGAGCGCGTCGCGACGATACGCGACGAGATGCACGACGCCATGGAAAAGGGCGTCGGTATCTACCGCAAGGCCGCCGATATGCAAGCGGCGTGCGCAACGGTCGCGGCCCTGCGCGAGCGCTACCGGCGCGGCGTCAGGCTCGACGATCGCAACCGCGCTTTCAACACCGAGTGGCTCACGGCGATCGAGCTCGGCTTCACCCTCGAGATCGCCGAGGTGATCGCGCATTCGGCGCTCAATCGCAAGGAGTCGCGCGGCGCGCACACCTGGCTCGACGAGTTCAAGGAGCGCGACGACGACAATTACCTGAAGCACACGCTTGCCTACCGCACGGGCGACGGACCGCCCCGCCTGGACTACGCGCCGGTGACCATCACCAAGTCGCAGCCCAAGGAGCGGGTCTACGGCGGCGAAGGCAAGTATGTGGAGCTGACCTGAGGACCGCGCATGACCGACAAGCGGACAATCGAAATCCAGGTGCTGCGCTACAACCCCGAGAAGGATGCCGCGCCGCACTTCCAGTCGTTCCAGGTGCCCTTCACCGACGACACGTCGGTGCTGCAGGGCCTGCTGTACATCAAGGACCACCTCGACGGCAGCCTAACCTTCCGCTGGTCGTGCCGCATGGCGATCTGCGGCAGCTGCGGCAAGATGGTGAACGGCAGGCCGGAGCTCTCCTGCCACACGTTCCTGCGCGACTACTACCCCGGCCCGCTGCGCATCGAGCCGCTCAATCATTTCCCGGTCGTGCGCGACCTCGTGATCGACCAGAGCGATTTCCTGAAGAAGCTCGAATCGATCAAGCCCTACATCATCCCGCGCGAGGAGAAGGATGTGAAAGACGGCGAATACCTGCAGACACCGGGCCAGCTGAACAAGTACTACCAGTATTCGCAATGCATCAACTGCCTGCTCTGCTACGCCGCCTGTCCCCAGTACGGCCTCAAGCCGGATTTCGCCGGCCCGGCGGCGCTGGCGCTGCTGCACCGCTACAACAATGACTCGCGCGACCGCGGCTGGCAGGAGCGCGCGGAACTGATCAACGCCGAGGAGGGAGTGTGGGGCTGCACGCTGGTGGGCTACTGCTCCGAGGTATGCCCGAAGCACGTGGATCCCGCGCACGCCATCAACCAGAACAAGGTCAATAGCACCATGGATTATTTCGGCGTGCTCAAGCTCCTCATGCCGAAGGGAGGTGCCTGATGGCCCAGGTCAAGACCTACATCCGGCCCATGGAAGGCTGGTGGCGCCGCAACCCCTACTTCCTGCGCTACATGATCCGCGAGGGAAGCTGCGTGTTCCTCGCGATCTATACTGTGATCCTGCTGGTGGGCC
This sequence comes from Burkholderiales bacterium, assembly GCA_044867805.1. Classification (GTDB taxonomy): domain Bacteria; phylum Pseudomonadota; class Gammaproteobacteria; order Burkholderiales; family SG8-41; genus SG8-41. The sequence continues at coordinate 6,880 of JBIOVQ010000065.1, forward strand.
TGTACCGTCTCACGCAGGGCGAAGCGGCATGGGAAGGCTGGCGGGCGGCGCTGACGAGCCCCCTCTCCCTGGTATTTCACTGGGCAGCCCTGCTCACCGTCGGCTATCACGCCTATACCTGGTGGAAGGTCGCGCCCAAGACCGCGCCGGACATTCGCATAGCCGGCCGCCCCTTGCCCGAGCTGGTCATCACGGGGGGCGGCTTGCTTGCCACGGTCGGCACTTCAATCCTGGTCTACATCATCGTGCGGTGGATGTGACATGAAGCGCTCCCACGAACCCATCTTCTGGTCTCTGTTCGGCGCCGGCGGCATGCTCTCGGCGGCGGTCGCGCCGATCCTGATCTTCATCACCGGCATCATCGCGCCGACGGGGCTGTGGATGCCGCCGGAGGCTCTCGACTATTCG
>JBIOVQ010000066.1:0-2955 GCA_044867805.1 Burkholderiales bacterium
CCAGCTCGTGGTAGATGCTGTTGAGCCCCAGGCGGTTCGCGATCGGGGCGTAGATCTCGAGCGTCTCGCGCGCGATGCGCCGCCGCTTGTCGCTGCCCACCGCGTCGAGCGTGCGCATGTTGTGCAGGCGGTCCGCGAGCTTGATCAGGATGACGCGCACGTCCCGCGCCATCGCCAGCAGCATCTTGCGGTAGTTCTCCGCCTGCGCCTCCGCGTGCGTCTCGAACTCGATCCGGTCGAGCTTGGAGACGCCGTCCACCAGGTCGGCGACGGACTTGCCGAAGTTGCGGGAGATCTCGGTCTTGGTGACCGAGGTGTCCTCCATCACGTCATGGAGCAGGGCGGCGGTCAGCGCCTGCGAGTCCAGGTGCCACTGCGCCAGTATGTTGGCGACGGCCAGCGGGTGCGAGATATAGGGCTCGCCCGACTGGCGGAACTGGCCTTCGTGCGCCTGCTCGCTGAACTGGTACGCCGACTGCAGCTGCGAGATGTCCTCCGGCTTGAGGTAGCCGGACCACTCCTTGAACAGCGCGGGAGCGGCAATGGACATAGATAGCTGTCAGCTCTCAGCTATCAGCCATCAGCGTTCAGTGTGATCCCGTCCGACTGACGGCTGAGGGCTGACGGCTGGTGGCTGGGTTCATGTCGGCGTCTTGCTCAGGATCTCCGATCCGTACTTGCCGGCAGCGAGCTCGCGCAAGGCGATCACGGTGGGCTTGTCGCGGCTCGCTTCCAGCATGGGCTGCGCGCCGTTGGTGATCTGGCGCGCGCGGTAGGTCGCGGCGAGGGACATCTCGAAACGGTTGGAAATGATTTTCAGGCAGTCGTCGACGGTGATGCGGGCCATGGGCGGTGTCAGGTCCAGTTGGTCAGGTTGATACGGCGGGCGAGCTGGCGGGCGAGCTTGAGCCGTTCGGCCCGGAATATGCTCCGCAAGTCCAGCGCCGCCCGGTTGAAATCGTCGTTAATAATAACATAGTCGTACTCGCTCACGTGGCTGATCTCGTCACGGGCGGCCGCGAGTCGCTGCCGCACCACGTCCGGGCTGTCTTGCCCGCGGCCCTTGAGCCGCGCCGCCAGCACCTCCGGCGACGGCGGCAGTATGAAGATGCTCACCGCCTGCCGCATCAGCCGGCGCACCTGCTGTGCGCCCTGCCAGTCGATCTCGAGCAGCACGTCCCGGCCGTCCGCCAGCTCGCGCTCGATCCACTTCTGCGAGGTGCCGTACTGGTTGCCGTGGACGACGGCGCTCTCCAGGAATTCCCCCGCCTCCAGCATGCGCTGGAACTCGCGCGGCGTGACGAAGTGATACTCGCGGCCGTTGATCTCGCCCGGCCGGGGCGCCCGCGTCGTGTACGACACCGAGAACCGCAGCTCGGGCTCGGCCTCCAGCAGCGCCTTGACCAGGCTCGTCTTGCCGCCCCCGGAGGGGGAGCTGACGATGAAGAGCGCGCCGCTCATGAGAACCGTGATTCGTGATTCGTGATTCGTGAGTCGGAGTTCATAGTCGAGAGCAAGCTGAATAGGGGTTTCCGGACTTGGGTCGAATCACAAATCACGATTCACAAATCACTCTATATTTTGTACTTGCTCGCGCATCTGCTCGATCAGCAGCTTCAGGTCGAGCGCGCCCTGGGTGACCGAGAGGTCGACGGACTTGGAGGCCAGGGTGTTCGCCTCGCGGTTGAGCTCCTGCATCAGGAAATCCAGCTGCTTCCCGACCGTGCCGCCGTCGGCCAGCACGCGTTTCAGCTCCACGACATGGGCGGCGAGGCGCGACAGCTCCTCGTCCACGTCGATCTTGGTGGCGAAGACCGCCACCTCCTGGCGGATCCGTTCCTCCTCGCCGCTGCCGAGCGCCTCCTTGAGGCGCGCCGCGAGTCTTTCCCGGTAGGCCCCGATCACCTGCGGGATGCGCGCAGCGATCCCGGCAATGCGCCGCTCCATTGCTTCGCCGCGCTCCAGCATGATCTGCCGCAGCTTGCCTCCCTCCCTCGCCCGCGCGGCCGTGAAGTCCGCGAGCACGGCCGCGAGCAGCTCATGGCACGCCGCCTGGAGCTCCTCGAGCGGCAAGGGCTCGCTGGCCAGCACGCCCGGCCAGCGCAGGGCCTCCGCCACTGTCACCGGAGGCGCCCCGGACATGACCGCGCGCACCTTCAGTTCCAGGCCGCCGATCTGCTGCAGCAGGTCCTCGTTGATCCTGAGCGACTTGCCGGCGCCCGGGGCGGCGGCAAAGCCGACGCGGCACTCGACCTTGCCGCGGGTCACCTGCGCCGCCAGCGTTTCGCGCAATGCCGGCTCGACGGCCCGCAATTCGTCGGGCAGCCGGAACTGGATGTCCAGGTAGCGGTGATTGACCGAGCGCAGCTCCAGGCCCAGCGTGCCGTGCTGGAGTTCCCGCGAAGCGACGGCATACCCGGTCATGCTGCGAATCATAGGAGAGTCGTGAATCGTGAATGGTGAATGGTGAATCGTGAACGGGGGAACGCCGATAATCCCGATATACGATTCACGATTTACGATTTACCATTTACCCCCTGTCGAAGATAGCATACTCAGGGAGTTACATGCGACCGAGTGGCCGGAAATCCGAAGAGTTGCGGGCGGTGCGCATCCACCGCCGTTATCTGCGTCACGCGGAGGGCTCGGTCCTGATCGAGTGCGGCGATACCCGAGTGATCTGCACTGCCAGCCTGCTTGAGCAGCAGCCGCCGCACCTGAAGGGGACGCCGCGCGGCTGGGTTACCGCCGAGTACGGCATGCTGCCGCGCGCGACGAACACGCGCGGCGAGCGCGAGGCGGCGCGCGGCCGGCAGTCGGGCCGCACCCAGGAGATCCAGCGGCTCATCGGGCGCGCGCTGCGCTCCGTGGTGGACCTGGAAAAGCTGGGCGAGCGCACGATCCATCTCGACTGCGACGTGATCCAGGCCGACGGCGGCACGCGCACCGCGGCCA
>JBIOVQ010000067.1:0-3058 GCA_044867805.1 Burkholderiales bacterium
CCGATGCTCGGCCAGCAATTGGTCCTGGGCTACGTAGAGGCCTGCAGCAGCGGCATGCTTCCGCTCTCGGAATGCGACCCCGTCTGGGAGCTTGGAATCATCGGGGCACTTCTGATCGTTGCCCTGCTGTCGCTCGTGTTCAGCGTCCGTTCCCGGGGGAAGAGGACACGCTGAGCCAGCGTATCCCGAACGACTCGCCGCACTTACGTCCGCCACTTTCGATCGAGCACCCACGTTTCGTTCGCGTGCCTGAGCAAGCCGGGGTCGGGCCGGCAGGCTTCAATGAATTCGCGCACTTCGCGTGAGCGCCAGGCGTCGCGATAGGCCTGCCACGCCTGCTCCAGGGAGTCGCGCCGCAAGTCGGCCGGCGCGAACGGCAGGGCGTTCAGGAGCTTGACCTTGCCGTTAGGCACGACGAGCAGCATCGCCTGCGGACTGGCGAGCCGCTGCTCCATCTCGGTGAGAATGTCCCAGGGATAGATCGAAAGCGCAGTCGCGGTGCTGCGGGACTGCGCATGCTTTCGCAGCGTCAGTACGGCCGCCCGCCAGTCCTGTTCGCTGCAGGCAATGCGGTCCCAGTCGGCCGCCGCACGCCCGATCCGCATGAGCGGCCCGGTGACGAAGGCGCTGCAGCCGAGCTCCACCGCGAGGTCATAAGTACCGACAACCTCGCCGAGGTTCCACCGGGTCGGAACGAACACGAGTTGCGGTGACAGCCCGCGTGCAGCCAGTCGCCTGATGGCAGCCGTGGCCGCGCGGAAGCTCGATCCCGGACGCACCCGCTCGTGGATCGCGGCCGTTGCCCCGTCCACGGAAACCTGCACGCATTGGACGCCGAGGCGAGCCAGATGCTCGGCCACGGCATCGTCGATGTGACTGCCGTCAGTCTCGATTTTCAGGGCGACGCCGCTGGCGGAGAGCAGCTCGAACAGCTCCCAGCAATGGGGCGCGCCGAGAGGTTCGCCGCCGCCGAAAGCGACATAGGGGATACCGAAGGCGACGATGCGGCGGGCGAGCTCGAGCGCCTCGCTCCGGTCGAGCTCGTCGCGCCACGCCTTGTCCGGGCCGGACTCCTCGCAGCAGGTGATGCAGCGCGCCCCGCAGCGGTTGGTGAGCTGCCAGGCAAGAAAAAGGGGCGCGCGGTATTCGTCTACCGCGCGCCCCTCCATTATCGGCACCGAAACCCCGGCAGGCTCTCAGCTATCGGGGGGGTCCCTTGAATCCAGTTCAGGTTTTCGGGCGTGCGCCCGAAAACCTCAGGTAAAGCGGATGTACGGCTGGGCCATGACCTGCTCGGAGACGTCCTCCATCTTCGGCGTCTCCCAGGTCAGCCGCTCGGCCGGCTTGATCTTCTGGGCCTTCTCTTCCTGTTCCGTCTTGTCGACCTGCTGCAGGTTCACTTTCATGTCGCCCATGTTGCCTCCCATCTTTCAGACTTGCGAAACTGCCAGCCGGCGCCAGTTGTTGGCATCGGCGTGCTGCATTTCATCGCCCATCGCGCGGCGGACCGCGCCCCTGACCGCCTCGTCCCGCCAGGCGCAGCGGTATGCGGACCATGCTTCAGCGAGGCCCGCGTGGCGCAGGTCGGCGCATACTTGCGGTAGCGCCGCCGCGACTTTCACCCACCCATTGGGGAGGATGAGCAGCGTCGCCGGGGGTTCTTCCAGGCTCGCGCGCAGCGCTTCTCCCAACGTGAAGGGAGAATAGCAGAATTCCATTTTGCCTCCAAGAACGCGGGACTCCCGCGTGAGCAGGGCCTGATAGTCCGCGTACTCCTCGGCCGACGGCTCCAGCCTGTCCCACAGCCGGGCTGCGGTTCCGACCCGCATGAGCTTACCAGTGTTGAAGCGGAACGCCCCGAGTTCCCGGGCGCGCCGGATCACAGCGCCCACCTCGTGGATGTTGAGGCGGGTCGGGGCAAACGTGACCTCGAGCGGCAGCCCCGCCTCGCGCGCTGCGCGGCAGGCGGCATGCGCCTTCGCCAGAGACCCTCCCGGGCGCTGGCGCTCGTAGACCTCCTGGCTGTCCCCGTCGAGGCTCACCTGGATCGAGCGCACCGGCAGTCGGGCCAGGCGTTCGGCAACCGCGGTGTCGAAGCGCTGGCCGTTGGTTTCGATCTTCAGGTTGACACCCGCCGCGCCCAGCGCCTCCGCGAGACTGAAGAAGTGCGGCACCACCAGCGGCTCCCCGCCGCACAGCATGACGTACGGAACTTCGTTGCGGGCGATGTCCCTCGCAACCCTCATGGCCTCGTCCGCGTCCAGCTCATCCGGCAGGCGCTTGCCGGGAGCCGAGTCGGTGCAGCAATGCAGGCAGCAGAGGTCGCAATCGCGCGTGATCTGCCACGATACGAACAGCGGCGCCTTCAGGCTGTCTATCCGTTTCGGCATGGAGATGTGCAAACCAGGGACCAGACTCTCACCGCAGCGGACGCGGAGGTCGCGGAGGTGCGCCGAGGAAGAAGCCAATATTAATCTCTCTGCGTTCCCCTGCGTCCACGGCGTCCTCTGCGTTGAGTGGTGTCCGTTCGGAGAACCTCAGGTCCGACATACTGCTAGGGGCGGGCCAGAAGGAGTCCCGCGCCGAACAGGGTGACGCCAACCAGGTAGCAGCCGACCATCGCACGGACCGCCGGCACGAACTCCCGCGGCGATTCGCAGGTGCGCAGCGCGGTCCGCGCGCTCGATACGAGCAACGGCAGCGCCAGTACTGTCGCCAGGCACGCGACGGGGAAAAGGCCCGCTGCAACACCGACCCCGGCGGTCGCGACTCCCGCCACCGCAAGCGCGACGTAGAGCCACACGCCGCGCCGGCGGCCGAGCCGCACCACGAGGTTGCGCTTGCCGACGAGGCGGTCCTGGTGATAGTCGGGTATCGCGTTCACCACGGCGAGCGCCATGATCAGGAATCCCGGCACCAGCGACGCCCAGAATGCCCCCCAGGAGATCGCCCCGGCGTGCAGGTAGAGACTGCCCAGCACCATCCACGGGCCATACGACAATGCGATGACCGTTTCTCCCAGGCCGCGGTAGGCCCAGCGGATCGGCGGCGCAACGTA
>JBIOVQ010000068.1:0-9898 GCA_044867805.1 Burkholderiales bacterium
GCGCGGCTACCCCAATTTTGCGATCAGACCGCCCGGTCGACGTTCCGAGTACTACGTGCTGGTGTACGTGGAGCCGATGGAGGGATTCGAGTTTGCTTTTGGCTTGGACACGAGTGTCAATCCGGCGATCGAGGACGCAAGAGCGCTAACAGTGTCGATAAATCTGACCCGCGACTCGGGAACGCTGAACTCGCCGGGATTGCCGATCCGGATCAAGCGCCGCGGCAGGGAATACGTCGGATTGGGAATGCGGTTGGGCGTTTATCGCAGTGGAATGCCGCATGCAACCGTGGAGGAGCGAAGGGCGGCATTTATCGGTTCGGTGGGCGCGGGCTTCAACGTCGAAAACCTGATGAGAGGAGTGATTGGCGAGGAAACCGCGCGCTACTTGCGCTTCAAGCTCTATGGCGCCGAGGTCGCCGCCGACGGGGCGACGCCGGGTCCCACCAGCGGAAGGTGGCTGTTGTACGACAGCGGCCAGGCAAGCTCTGCGCTGTCGACGCAACTCCGCAATGACGAGCCGGGCGACTTTTTCACGAGCGTCCTGCCCATGGAAGTCGGTGGCCGGGGCTGGGAGGCCCACTTCAGCTCGCCCAAGCGCGCGATCATCGAGCGCCTGGATGCCAATCTGCCGTGGCTCGTGCTCGGAGGTGGATTACTTGCGAGTGCGTTGCTCTTCGGGATGTTCTATTCCCTGGCATCCTCGCGCAGCCGCGCGGTCGAGATCGCCGGGGAGATCACACGCGACCTGCGCGACTCCACCGAGCAGATCCAGGCGATGTCCCGGCGCCTGGTGGAGATACAGGAGACGGAGCGCAGGCAGTTTTCCCGGGAACTCCACGACCGCGTGGGCCAGAACCTCACCGCGTTGAGCATCAGCCTGGACATCCTGAAGACGCAGCTTGGCGACAACGGCAATGCCGCTTTTCGCTCGCGTCTCGATGACGCCGCCGCCCTCCTCGAGTCAACCGCGGGGTCCATAGAGAACGTGATGTCGGAACTGCGCCCGCCGATGCTGGACGATTACGGGTTGCTGCCCGCGCTGCAGTGGTACGCGAGCGAATTTTCCAGCCGCACCGGCATCGTTGTGACGGTGCACGGCGACGAGCGATCGGGGCGCCTGCCGCAGGCCAGCGAGATCGCGCTATTCAGGATTGTCCAGGAGGCGCTCAACAACGTCGCGAAGCACGCGCATGCCCGGCACGCGCGCATCGCGCTCGACCGCGTGGACGCGCGGTTTACACTGTCCGTGTCGGACGATGGCGTGGGGCTCGGCACCGCCTCGGGTTCCACCGCCAGGCACAGGCACGGACTCGGCATGGTAACGATGCGCGAGCGCACCCAGTCGGTTGGAGGGGAGTTCGAGATCGGCGCCGCGCCGGAGCGCGGGACGAAGGTTGTGGTGAGGGTCCCCTGCTGATTAGCCGCAGATAAACGCAGATACACGCAGATATGAATCAAGACCAAACGGTACCAGTGACCTCGGAAGAGCCTCACTTAGAAATCAACAAGATTACCGAGAGAATCATCAACTGCGTGTACCGGGTGAGCAACACACTTGGCAGTGGATTTCTGGAGAAAGTTTACGAGAATGCGCCGGCAATTGAGCTGCGGCAGAACGGCATCAAGGTTGAACAGCAATACCCGATCAGGGTTTTCTACAGCGGTGCCCTGGTTGGAGATTTCGTTGCGGATCTTCTCGTCGAGAACAGCGTGATCGTGGAGATGAAAGCGGCAAAAGCATTCGATGACGTGCACTCCGCTCAATGCATGAATTATCTCAAGGCAACGGGGCTCAAGGTCTGTCTTCTGGTCAATTTCGGGAGGCCCCGAGTGGACATTAAACGCATCGTCCTGGATTTTTGAATCTGTGTTTATCTGCGTTTATCTGCGGCTGATGAAACATGACGATCAGAGTCCTCATCGCCGATGACCACGGCGTGGTAGCCGAGGGGCTGCGCTACGTCGTCGAGGCGCAGCCGGACATGGAAGTCATCGCCTGCATCCAGGACAGCCGGGAGGCGGTGCGCCTCTCGCTGGAGTCGCGCCCCGACGTCGTCCTGATCGACCAGGCCATGCCGCTTCTGAACGGCGCGGAAGCAACCCACCTCATCCGCGAGCGGTGTCCCGAGATCCACGTGATCGTGCTGTCGATGTACTCCAACCGGGCGCACGTCATAGGGGCCCTCCAGGCCGGCGCCAGCGGCTATGTCGTCAAGAAATCCGCCGCCAAGGAGGTCGTCGACGCCATCCGCGCGGTCCACGACGGCAGGCGCTACCTCAGCAAGGAGGTCGCCGATGTCCTCATCGAGCAGGTATCGCGCAGGGCGTCAGTGAAGTCATCGCTGAACCCGATGGAGCTCCTGAGCTCCCGCGAGCGCCAGGTGCTGCAAATGCTCGCGGAGGGACTGGACCCGGCGGCCATCGCGGCGGCCTTGTCCCTCTCGAAGAAATCCGTGGAAACCTACCGCAGCCGGATGATGGAAAAGCTCGACATCCACGATCTCGCCGGCCTCGTCAGGTTCGCGATCCAGCACGGCCTCACTTCGCTCGAATAGCCAGCCCGCCTGCATCGCGGTGAGCCAGCGCGCGACGGAACTTGAAAGCCCGGGTAGCCAGCGGACGTGGAGGCGTGCGGGCTAACTTGACCTCCTTCACAGTTCTGTCCGGCAGCAGAACGTAATCCGAATTTAGCGCCAAAAAGCTCCGCCCGCGGCGGTACCCCCGCATCGGTAGGCACCCCCCGGGGAGCCGCTCACGCTACGCCCAACTCCCAGCCCGGAATGTTTTATTAGGTGGAATTTGTCGTCGAAACGCGACAAATTTCCCCCTCTTGTCAGGAAATTCCTGACACCAATTGTCGGCGGTGCCCGACAGCATTCCTGTCCTTTCCTTGAGAAGATTGCAGCCGAATCAGCGTGCTGCATATGATCGGACGATCCCTCTTCGCCGGCCCGGCATCGAGCAGATGTGGGGGAACGCTCCATGAGCCGCCCGCTGGCTGCACGACGCCACCTCTTCAACAACCTGGAGTGTGACCTATGAACGCAGAACCCCTGAATCAACCCATCGCCCTGGTGGTGGAGGACCACGACGCCGTCAGGCGGGCCCTGTGCGACCGGATCCACGCTTCCTTCGGCCAGTTCCTGCTGCGCGAAGCGGGCTCCGTGGATGAGGCCCTGAAGATCGTCGAGTCCGAGAAAGTGGACCTGGTCCTGATGGACTTCAGGCTCCCCGGCAGGGACGGCGTCGACGGCACGCGGATGGTGCTCGAGCGCTCGCCCCATACCTCGGTGGTCGTGGTTTCGGGCTTCGACGACTCGAGCCACCGTTCCGCGGCCAGAAAGGCGGGCGCCCGGGCATTTGTTTCCAAGCGCGCGATCAGCAGGGAACTCATCCCGGTGATCTCGAGCCTGGTCAACCTCCCGGCGGCGGCATAAGAGCGCAGAGACAGGCAAACGGGTGACCGGAACAGGGGAGTTTCCATGATCGCCAGCGAAGCGAAGGTCATTGAAGAGCCGAGCAGGCGGCGCCAGGAGGTCGCGGTGCGCCGTGTCGAGGACGATCCCGCCGTGCAGCGGTGGCACGCGGCGAAGCGGATCGTCTGGATGCTCTCCCTCGCGGGGGCGTTCCTGTTTTACTACCTGATCGACAAGCTGCACGAAGCGTTGTCCCTGCTCAGGTGATCCTCTTCGTGCCCGCCATATGCCATACAGGTGTAATCCGTGGGAAGCATGAATCCCGTCCCGGCTGACGCCAGCGCTACGGGAAGCGCCGGGCAAGGCGCGGAAACGCTCAGAGTCCTCATCATCGAGGACGCCCTGGCGGACGCCGAGCTGGTCTTGCGCGAGCTCAAGCGGGCCGGCTTCGAGCTGGGTTCCCGCCGGGTCCAGAACGAGCAGGACTTGCGCCGCGCCCTCGCCGAGTTCCGGCCGCACATCATCCTGTCCGACTTCAGCATGCCGGGCTTCGACGGCCTGAACGCGCTCGATATCGCGCGCGAAATATTGCCCGACGTCCCCTTCGTCTTCGTCTCGGGCACGATCGGCGAGGACCGCGCGGTGGAGGCGATGCGGCGCGGCGCCACCGACTACGTGCTGAAAGACCGCATGAACCGCCTCGTGCCGGTCATCCGGCGCGCGCTGAAGGAGGCGGATGAGCGCGCCGCCCGCCGGCGCGCCGAGCTCTGGCGCGAGGGCCAGAACCGCATCCTCGAGCTGATCGCGACCGGCGCTGCGCTCGACGACGTGCTCGGCCAGCTCATGGTGGCGGTCGAGTCGCAGGCACCGGGCATGCTGTGCTCGATCCTGCTGCTGGATGACGACGGCGCCCGCCTGCGCCTGGGCGCCGCGCCGAGCCTGCCCGAAGCCTACAACCAGGCTATCGATGGCTTGCCCATCGGCCCCGCCGTCGGGTCCTGCGGCACGGCAGCCTACTGGAAAGAGCAGGTCATCGTCACTGACATCGCGACCGACTCGCTCTGGGCCAGGTACCGCGAACTTGCGGACGCGCACGGCCTGCGCGCCTGCTGGTCCACGCCGGTGCTTACCCGGGAAGGCAGGCTGCTCGGCACGTTCGCCAACTACTTCCGGGCCGCGCGCGGCCCCACCGCGGCGGAACTGGACATGGTGGCCTCCGCCGCGAATGTCGCGCGCATCTCCATCGAGAAGCGCCGGGACGAGGCGGAGATCCTCCAGGCGAAGGAGCGGCTCGACCTCGCGCTCGAGGCGTCCGGCGTCGCCCTGTGGGACAACGACGTGCGGTCCGGGCGCGTCTATCTGAGCGAGCACTGGGCGAGGCTGCTCGACTACGAGCCGCGGGATACGGTGACGACGGTGACGGAGCTCGCGGCCATCGCGCATCCCGACGACCGCCAGATGCTGCAAAGGCTGGCGAAGGACACGATTCTCGGCCGGCGCGCAGCCTACGAAGCCGAGCACCGCGTGATGACGAGGGGCGGCGAGTGGAAGTGGATACTGAGCCGGGGCAAGGTGATCGAGCGGGATGCCGCCGGACGGGCGGTGCGCGTGATCGGCACCAACGTGGACATCACCGAGCGGAAGGTCCAGGAGCAGCGCATCGCGCGGCTCTCCCGGATCCACGCCGTACTGAGCGGGATCAATTCCGCGATCGTGCACATCCGCGACCGGCAGGAACTGCTGGAGGAAGCCTGCCGGATCGCCCGGGAGCACGGGAAATTCACGTTGTCGTGGATCGGGGTAATCGACGAGGCCGCGCGGGCGATCAAGCCCGTCGCTCAGGCCGGCCGGGAAGAGGGCTACCTGGAGCATGAGCAGCTCGATCTGACGATCGACCCGAGCCTCGCCTCCAGTGTTCCCATGGCGGTGGAGGCGGTGGTGCGCTGTGCGCCGGTGGTCTGCAACGACATCGAGAGCGACGAGCGGGTGCGGCCGTGGCGCGCCGCCGCGCTCGAGCGGGGCTACCGGTCGGTCGTGCTGCTGCCGCTGCTGCTGGAGCAGCGGGCGGTCGGCGTGCTCGCGCTGTACTCCCCGGAGCCCGGATTCTTCGACGACGAGGAGATGAAGCTGCTGGTCGAGCTGGCGGGCGACATCGGGTTCGCGCTCGAGACCATCGAGAAGCAGGAAAGGCTCGACTACCTCTCCTACTACGACACGCTCACCGGCCTGCCCAACCGCGCGCTGTTCATCGACCGCGCCGGCCAGCAGATGCGCTCGCGCGGCGGCGAGCCTCTGATGGTCGCCATGATATTGCTCAACATCGAGCGCTTCCGCTACATCAACGAGTCCTTCGGCCACCGGGGCGGCGATGAGCTGCTCAAGCTCGTGGCGCGGCGGCTCGAAGCCGCCTTCCGCGGCAAGGACTACCTCGCGCGCACCGGCGCCGACGGCTTCGGGCTGGTGGTGCGCGGCGTCCGCGACGCGGCGGCCGTCGTGCATCTCGTGGAGAACCAGCTCCTGGCCTGCTTCCGGGAGCCCTATTCCCTGAACGACAGCGAGCTGCGCGTCGCGGCGAAGGCCGGTATCGCCATGTATCCCGCCGATGGCGGCGACGCGGACACCCTGTTCAAGAACGCCGAAGCGGCGCTGAAGAAGGCCCGGGACTCGGGCGAGCGCCACCTGTTCTACGCCGCGGACATGAACGCCCGCGCCGCGCACGCCCTGTCGCTGGAAACCCGGCTGCGCAAGGCCGTGGAGCAGCAGCAGTTCGTGCTCCACTTCCAGCCCAAGATCAACCTCGCCTCCGACTCGATCTGCGGGCTGGAGGCGTTGCTGCGCTGGAACGACCCGGAGTTCGGTCTCGTGCCGCCCAGCCAGTTCATCCCCTTGCTGGAAGAAACGGGAATGCTCCCGGAAGTCGGACGCTGGGCGATCCGGCACGCGCTGTCGCAGCGCCAGGCATGGCATATCAAGGGGCTGCGGCCGCCGCGCATCGCGGTCAACGTCTCGGCGAGCCAGCTGCGGCAGGGCGACTTCGTGCGCGTCATCCGCGACACACTGGATTCGGCGGGCGTGGGCCCGCACGGTCTCGATCTCGAGATCACCGAGAGCATGCTGATGAAGGACGTCGAAGACAACATCGCGAAGCTGCGCGCCCTGAAGGAAATGGGCGTGGACGTCGCCATCGACGACTTCGGCACCGGCTACTCGTCCCTCTCCTACGCCGCGCGGCTGCCGATCAGCTCGCTCAAGATCGACCGCTCGTTCATCAGCGGAATGACGGCGAGTCCGCACGACATGGCCATCGTCACGACCATCATCGCCCTCGCCCGCTCGCTCAACCTGCGCGTGGTGGCCGAGGGCGTCGAGACCGCGGAGCAGTCGCGCCTGCTGTCGCTGGTGAAGTGCGACGAGGCGCAAGGCTTTCTCTTCAGCAAGCCGCTGCCCGCCGAAGGCATCGAGCCGCTGCTGCGCGCGCTCGCGTCGAATGAGTCGAGCGAGCGGGTAAGGCCCGAGACCGACTTGCAACAGCGAACGCAAAGCAGCGCCAGCGGCAGCCGTTCAGCCTGACCGAGAGCGTCGGCATGCTCTTGCCAGCTCGATAGAGAAGGCATTGATTCAGATAAGAAACATGTTCATCCCGGCCTAGAACAATTCGTGCAATGCCCGGGCCTTGATTCAGGCCCGGATTAGCGCACAATGGTCCACATATTGGCGGAACCGGGCATTTCCCTGATTCCAATGGAAATTCCCAAAGTTGCTGCGGCCAGGATCGGGGTGGGGCCCGCTAGTGGCTCCGGTATTTGCGGCAGTGCGGCGCCCTACAGTTCGACAGGAGGGGGCCTATGTATGTCCCGGCGAGGCCGCATGGTGCTTCGCTGACGGCGGCCGGCCGTTCGGTGACCCAGGCTCGCCTGCAACCACTGCGGGCGCGAATGCTGGCGAGCGTAAGCACACCGCCGCTAGGCTGCTGTCGCTGCTGCATGTTCGCTGGCCCGGCCCCCCCTGCTCTCTCACGTTCCCGGCCAGTGCCCTTCGCCCTGCCTGTCGAGGGACACTGATGCGCAGCATCCCGCTCCATCGGATTGCAGGCGTGATGCTCCTTCTGCTGGGCGGCACGGTAATGCTCGGCTGGTGGCTGCAGTCACCGTCCGTGGTCCGGGTGCTGCCGGGATTCACACCGATGGTGTTCAACACCGCGCTCTGCTTCGTCCTGGCAGGCGCCGCGCTGGCGCTGTCGCGCCTCCAGGCCGCAGGCTACGCGCGAATCGTCTCGGGCCTCGGGGGTTCCCTCGCCGCCGTGGCAATTCTGGTGCTCGCCGAGCATCTTCTGGATGTGAATCTCGGGATCGACTGGCCCTCGCTGCATCGCTGGCTACCCGATGCCAACCCGGCGCCCGGCCGGATGTCCCCGCCTACCGCCACGGGGTTCGTCGTAAGCGGCATCGCGCTCATGCTTGCCGTACGCGTCCGGAACCCGTGGATGGGGGTCGTCGTCCGCATCCTGACCCTGGCTGCCGCAACGATTGGCGCGCTGGGCATCGCCGGCTACCTGGTGAACGCCCAACTGCTCTTCCCAGAGTATCCGTTCACCGGCATTGCCGTGCACACCGCGACGGGGTTGCTGATTCTTTCGATCGGCCTGTGGTCCGCGTGGAGACGGCTCGATTGGGGACGTGCGCAGCTATTCGTCCGGGAGGATGACCGGATTACCTTTACCGGCGCGGCGGTCCTGGTTGCGATCGCCGTGACTGCGGGCATCGCAAGTTTTGCCATCCTGCAAGGCAGGGTCGAAGCCCTTGTTGGCGACTACGTGCTCGCCTCGCTCTCCCGGCGCGTTGCCGTCTTCAACGACATGATCGAGCTGCGGGAAAACAGCGCTCAAATCGCCGCAAACCGGCCCGCCATGCTGCGCAATCTGCGCGCGATCCACGGCGGGCGCGATGATGGCTCGAACATGGCCAACTTGCGGGCGGTAGTCGACAGCTTCCTCACGCAAGGATTCACCGCCATCGCCTACCACGATGTCGACGGCGTGCTCGTTGCAAGCGGCGGCAGGTTCGCGCAGGCACCGGAGTTGTCGGCAACGCTGACGACGCCCGAAAAAGCGGAGTTGCTGTGGGAGCGAGGGTTTGTGCTGCGCCACCGCATTGCCTTGCGCGATGCCGCCGGGAGGATCGGTGAGGTCGTCACCGAGCAGCCCTTGCCGGTATTGACCCGGCTGACCGAGGCAGCGCCCGGTGCCGGCGCCAGCTGGGACATGGGAGTATGCGTAGAGCGCGGGCCGCAGCTCCATTGCTTTCCCCAGCGGCTTACGCCCCGGGTCTTTTCCACTCCGACGGCGAATCCGCTCGGGGAGCCGTTTCCGATGACGCGGGCGCTGCGCGGCGAGTCGGGCACCGTCGTCACCAGGGACTACCGCGCCCAGAACGTCGTGGCCGCCTACGGACCGGTGGGCGATCTCGGCCTGGGCATGGTGATCAAAGTCGATGCGGCGGAGGTGTTTCGACCGATACGCGAACAGCTCGAGGTTGCGCTCGGTCTATTGCTCGCTCTCGCCATCGGTGGAACGCTGCTCCTGCGCCTGCAGGTAAGGCCCCTCGCCACCCGCCTGGTCAACATTGGCAAGCAGGCGCGCGCTCAGGAAGAACGATTCAGGGGGCTGCTCGAATCTGCGCCCGACGCGATCATCATCGTCGACAGCAATGGAAGTATGGTACTGGTCAACTCACAGACGGAAAGGCTATTCGGATACTCGCGCGCCGAATTGCTCGGCCAGAAAGTCGAAATGCTCCTGCCAGAGCGCTACACCGCAGTGCACCCCGGGCACCGCAGTTGCTTTTTCGCCGATCCGCGCGCGCGCCCGATGGGCATCGGCCTGGAGCTCTACGGCAAGCGCAGGAATGGGCAGGAGTTCCCGATAGAGATCAGCCTCAGTCCCCTGCAGACGAATGAGGGAACCCTGGTATCGAGCGCCATCCGCGACATCAGCGATCGCAAGAAGGCCGAGCAGAAGTTCCGGGGACTGCTCGAGTCGGCACCCGACGCGATGGTCATCGTCGCCCGCGACGGCAGGATCGTGCTGATCAACGCCCAGACGGAGAAACTCTTCGGCTACGCGCGCGAGGAGCTCCTCGGCAAGCTCGTGGAAGTGCTGGTGCCGGAGCGCTACCGCGCCAGCCATCCCGCCCATCGCACGGGTTTCTTCGCGCAGCCGCGCGCCCGGGCCATGGGCGCAGGGCTGGAATTGTACGGGCTGCGCAAGGATGGCTCGGAATTTCCCGTCGAAATCAGCCTGAGCCCGCTCGAGGCCGAGGACGGTCTCTTCGTATCGGGCGCCATTCGGGACGTCACCGAACGCAAGCGCTACGAGCAGGCTTTGCAGGAAGCAAACCGGCTCAAGAGCGAGTTCCTCGCGAACATGTCGCACGAGCTACGTACGCCGCTGAACGGCATCATCGGCTTCTCCGAGTTCCTGG
>JBIOVQ010000069.1:0-11149 GCA_044867805.1 Burkholderiales bacterium
GCGTAGAGCAGCGTGTAGACCGGCTGCCCGGGCACCAGCGTCGAGGCGATGTTCTTGAGCCAGTTCACGCCTTCGTTCTGGCCGAACCAGCCGACGATGGTCGCCGGGAACAGGATGATGCTCGAGGCGAAGATCGGCGGGATCACGCCCGACATGTTGAGCTTGAGCGGCAGGTGCGAGCTCTGCCCGCCGTAGACCTTGTTGCCGACCTGGCGCTTGGCGTAGTTCACGAGGATGCGGCGCTGCCCGCGCTCGACGTAGCACACGAAAGCGGTGACGCCGAGCACCAGCGCGAAGATGAACAGCGCGGTGAGTATCGAGAACGCGCCGGTGCGCACGAGATCGAGCGTGCCGCCCACCGCCGCGGGCAGCCCCGCCGCGATGCCGGCAAAGATGATGAGCGAGATGCCGTTGCCGATGCCGCGCTCGGTGATCTGCTCGCCCAGCCACATCAGGAACATGGTGCCGGTGGCGAGCGTCAGCATGGTGGTGAGCCGGAACGCGAGGCCCGGCTCGATGACCAGGCCGCTCTGCGCTTCGAGCCCGATCGCAATGGCCATGCCCTGGAACAGCGCCAGCGCCGCGGTGCCGTAGCGCGTGTACTGGGTGATCTTGCGCCGGCCTGCCTCGCCTTCCTTCTTCAGCGCTTCGAGCGTGGGCGAAACCACGCTCATCAGCTGCATGATGATGGACGCGGAGATGTAGGGCATGATGCCGAGCGCCAGCAGCGAGAAGCGCTCCAGCGCACCGCCCGAGAACATGTTGAACATGTCGAGGATGCCGCCGCGCTGCGAGCGGAACAACTCGGCGAGCTTCTCCGGGTCTATCCCCGGCACCGGAATGAAGGTGCCGATGCGGAATACGATCAGCGCCCCGAGCAGGAACAGCAGGCGACGCTTGAGATCGCCCATCTTGCCCAGCCCGAGCAGGGAATCGGTCGCGGCCAAGCTTGCCTAGCCTCCCGTGCCTTCGGCCGGCGCGGGGGCATCCTTGCCCTTGCCGCCGGCGGCCGGCGTTTCCTTGCGCGGCGCCTTCTCCGGCTGCGCCGGCGGCGCCTCGACGTTGCCGCCCGCCGCCTCGATCGCGGCGCGCGCCCCCTTGGACACCAACAGGCCCTTCAACTGCACCTTGCGCGTGATCTCGCCGGTCAGGATCACCTTGGCGCGCAGCACCGGCTGCGCCACCACGCCCGCGCTCTTCAACGCCGCGAGGTCGATCACGTCCGCCGCCAGCTTCTGCAGGTCGGAGAGCCGCACTTCGGCGGTGTCGTCGCGCAGGTGGGAATTGAATCCCCGCTTCGGCAGCCGCCGCTGGAGCGGCATCTGCCCGCCTTCGAAGCCGACCTTGTGGAAGCCGCCGGAGCGCTCCTTCTGGCCCTTGTGGCCGCGCCCCGCGGTTTTGCCGAGCCCGCTGCCGATGCCGCGGCCGACGCGTTTCTTGTAGTGCTTGGAGCCGGGGGCCGGCTTGATTTCGTTCAGCCGCATGTCAGCCCTCGCACTTCACCAGGTAGGCCACCGTGTGAATCATTCCGCGCGTTGCCGGCGTGTCGGGCAACTCCACGGTCTGGCGGATCTTCCGCAAGCCGAGCCCGCGCACGCACGCGCGATGCGCCTGCTTGGTGCCGATGGGGCTGCGCACCAGGGTTACCTTGAGCATCTTGGTGTCGGCCTTCGCCATGGTCATCCCGTGATTTCTTCGACCGATTTGCCGCGCTTGGCCGCGATCTCGGCCGGCGTTGTCATGCGGGTCAGGCCGTTGATGGTGGCGCGCACCACGTTGTAGGGGTTGGTCGAGCCCAGGCACTTGGCCAGCACGTTCTGCACGCCCATCACTTCGAACACCGCGCGCATCGGCCCGCCGGCGATAATGCCGGTGCCGTCCGAAGCGGGCTGCATGTAGACGCGGGAGGAGCCGTGGTGCCCGACCACCGCGTGCTGCAGGGTCCCGTTCTTGAGGTTCACCTTCACCATCTTGCGGCGCGCCTCTTCCATCGCCTTCTGCACCGCGACGGGCACCTCGCGCGCCTTGCCCTTGCCCATGCCGATGCCGCCGTCACCGTCGCCGACCACGGTCAGCGCGGCGAAGCCCAGAACCCGGCCGCCCTTGACCACCTTGGTCACGCGGTTGACCGCGACCATCTTCTCGCGGAGCCCGTCGCCGCGCTCCTCGCCTATCTGCATCTTGGATGCCTGCAATTTCGCCATGGCTGCGCTATCCCGTCAGAATTTGAGCCCCGCCTCGCGCGCTGCGTCCGCCAGCGCCTTGACGCGGCCGTGATACTTGTAGCCCGCGCGGTCGAAGGCGACCGCGTCGATGCCGAGCTTTTTCGCGCGCTCGGCGATGCGCCGGCCGACCTCGGCCGCCGCCTTGACGTTGCCGCCCTTCTTCACGTTCACCCGCAACTCGGCCTCGGTCGTGGACGCAGCCGCCAGCACCTTGGCTCCGCTCGCGTCTATCACCTGGGCGTAGATATGGCTGTTGGAGCGGTGCACGGTCAGCCGCACCGCAGTCAGCTCGGAAATCTTGGCCCGGGTCTTGCGCGCTCTGCGCAAGCGCTGCTCGTTCTTGTCCGACATATCCGCCTACTTCTTCTTGGTTTCCTTGATGACCACCTGCTCGGTGGCATAGCGCACACCCTTGCCCTTGTACGGCTCCGGGCTGCGGTAGGCGCGGACTTCGGCGGCCACCTGCCCGACCTGCTGCCGGTCCATGCCCTTGATCACGATCTCGGTCTGCGTCGGCGTCTCGACCTTGATGCCCTTCGGCATCGCGTGCGCCACGGGGTGCGAAAAGCCGAGCGTAAGGTTCAGCTTGTCGCCCTGAGCCTGGGCGCGGTAGCCGACGCCGACGAGCTGCAGCCGCTTTTCGAAACCCTTGGTGACGCCGTTGACCATGTTCGCAACCAGCGCCCGCAGCGTGCCGGACATCGCGTTGGCGTGCCGCGAGTTGCCCGCCGCCTTGAACTGGAGGCGGTTCTCGACCCTTTCGACCTTCACGTCGCCCTTGAGCTTCTGGGTCAGGCTCCCGAGCGGGCCCTTCACCAGGATCTCGCCCGGCGTGATCGTAATCTCGACCTTCTCCGGCAGGACAACGGGTGCGTTTCCGATTCTGGACATGGCGCGCTCCCGTCAGGCAACGATGCACAGCACTTCGCCGCCGACGCCCAGGCCGCGCGCCTTGCGGTCGGTCATCACGCCGCGCGAGGTCGAAACGATCGCCACGCCGAGGCCGTTCATCACCTTCGGCAAATCGTCCTTCTGCCGGTAGATGCGCAAGCCCGGCCGGCTCACGCGCTCGATCTTCTCGATTACCGGCTTGCCGGCGTAGTACTTGAGGCTGATCTCGAGCTGGGGCTTGCCTTCCTCGTCGCGCAGCGCGAAGCCCTCGATGTAGCCCTCGTCCTTCAATACCTGGGCGATCGCGCTCTTCAGCTTGCTCGCGGGTATCAGGGTGGTCTGCTTCTCGGAGCGCTGGGCGTTGCGGATGCGCGTGAGCATGTCGGCGATCGGATCGGTCATCGGCATATGCGGCCTCCTACCAGCTCGCCTTGATCACGCCCGGGATCTCCCCGTGCAGCGCGATCAGCCGCAGCTTGCCGCGGGCAATCCCGAACTTGCGGTAGACGCCGCGCGGGCGCCCGGTGAGCGCGCAGCGGTTCCTGAGCCGCACGGGCGAGGCGTCGCGCGGCAGCTTCTGCAGCTTTTCGCGCGCCGCGAAGCGCTCCTCGGTGGACAGCTTCGGGTTGTTCGCGGTCTCGAGCAGTTGCTTGCGCCGGGCGGCGTACTTCTTGACGGTCTCGCGGCGTTTCTTCTCGCGGTTGACTACAGCGGTCTTGGCCATACGGTCGTGCCTCGGAAAGACTCAGTTTCTGAACGGGAAGCGGAACGCGGTGAGCAGCGCCTTCGCCTCGTTGTCGGAACGCGCGGTGGTGGTGATGGTGATGTTCATGCCGCGGATCGCGTCGATCTTGTCGTACTCGATCTCGGGGAAAATGATCTGCTCCTTGACGCCCATGTTGTAGTTGCCGCGGCCGTCGAAGGCGCGCGCCGAGCTGCCGCGGAAGTCGCGGATGCGCGGCATCGCGATGCTGACCAGGCGGTCGAGGAACTCGTACATGCGGCGGCCGCGCAGCGTGACCTTGCAGCCGATCGGGTAGCCAGCGCGGATCTTGTAGTTCGCCACCGAGGTGCGCGCCTTGGTGACCAGCGGCTTCTGCCCCGCGATCTTGGTCATGTCGGACACCGCGTTATCCATGATCTTCTTGTCCGCGACCGCCTCGCCCACGCCCATGTTCAGCACGATTTTCTCGATGCGCGGCACCTGCATCGCCGACTTGTAGCCGAACTGCTCCATCAATTGCTTGATCACCGCTTCGCGATAGTGGATCTGCAGGCGCGGAACCGGGGCGGGCCGCTCCGGCCGCTTTTCCTTGGGCTCCGGCGCTTCTTTCGCCTCCGGTTTCGGCGCACGCTGGGCTTTCTTCCCTTCCTGCTCCGGCGCGGGCTGCCGCGCTTCCTTCGGGGGCCGTGCTTCCTTGCCGCCACCCTTGGCCTCTTTCTGGCCCTTGGCGTCGCGGGATTCCTTGGGCGCCTGGGCGTCCCTGGTTTCCTTGGCGTCCTTGCCGTCCCGGCTCTTGGCTGCGCTCATGCGTCGATCACTTCACCGTTGGACTTGAAATACCGGACGCGCCGCCCGTCTTCCAGCACCCGGATGCCGATCCGGTCGGCTTTCTTGGTCGCGGGGTTGTAATGGGCCACGTTCGAGATGTGCAGCGGCATGTCCTTGTCGATGATGCCGCCGGTCACGCCTTTCATGGGGATCGGGCGCTGGTGCTTCTTCACCCGGTTCGCGCCTTCGACCACCACGTGCTCGGCGTCGACGATGCGCAGCACCGTGCCGCGCTTGCCCTTGTCGCGGCCGGTCGTCACGATCACATCGTCGCCTTTCCGGATCTTCTTCATGTCACAGCACTTCCGGCGCGAGCGAGACGATCTTCATGAAGCGCTCGCTGCGCAATTCCCGCGTCACCGGGCCGAAGATGCGCGTGCCGATCGGCTCGAGCTTCGGCGTGAGCAGCACCGCGGCGTTGGAGTCGAACTTGATCAGCGAGCCGTCGTTGCGGCGCACGCCCTTGGCGGTGCGCACCACAACCGCGTCGTAGACCTCGCCCTTCTTCACGCGCCCGCGCGGCGCCGCGTCCTTCACGCTCACCTTGATGACGTCGCCGATGCCGGCATAACGGCGCTTGGAGCCACCCAGCACCTTGATGCACATCACCCGGCGCGCGCCCGTGTTGTCGGCCACGTCCAGTACGGACTGCATTTGTATCATCGGTCTCTCGCTTGATGCTCTTCCCCAACTTGACCGCTCAGTTGCCGCTATTCGGCCAGTATTGGAGCCCGTCCGGGTCGGTCGCCACGTCCGCTGGAACGTGGCGAAAAGGCTGCGGATTATACGGATATGCCGCTGATTCCGCAACGTAAGTTCAGACTGCTTCAGACAACTCTGGCCTTTTCCATGAGCTTCACCACGCGCCAGGACTTGGTGGTGGAGATCGGCCGGCACTCCTCGATCAGCACCAGGTCGCCCGCCTTGCACTCGGCCGCCTCGTCGTGCGCGTGGTACTTCCGCAGCCGCGTCAGGAACTTGCCGTAGAGCGGGTGCTTGACGCGCCGCTCCACCGCCACCGTGACGGTCTTCTTCATCCTGTCGCTGACCACGCGGCCGGTCAGCTGGCGCCTGTTCGTTGCCTCGCTCATGTCTTGCCCTGGTCCTTCGCCTTTTGGGCCAGCACCGTGCGCACGCGGGCGATGTCCCGCCGCACCTTGCCGAGCTGGCTCGTGTTCGTGAGCTGCTGCGTGGCCTTCTGCATGCGCAGGCTGAACTGCGCCTTCAGCAGCGACGCCAGCTCCTGCCGCAGCTCGTCCTGTGATTTCGCCTTCAGTTCGCCTGCTTTCATCAATTGCTGTCCTCTAAACTGGAGTAGGGGTGCACGAGGGGAGTTGTCCCCTCGTTCATTCCTATCCTCCCAGCAACCGCGCGACGAACGTCGTGCGCAGCGGCAGTTTCGATGCCGCCAGGCGCAGCGCCTCGCGCGCCTCCTGCTCGGTCACCCCGTCCATCTCGTAGAGCACGTGGCCCGGCTTGATCTCCGACACCCAGAACTCGGGGTTGCCCTTGCCGTTGCCCATGCGCACTTCCGCCGGCTTCTGCGACACCGGCTTGTCCGGGAAGATGCGGATCCAGATGCGGCCCCCGCGCTTGATGGCGCGCGACATCGCGCGCCGCGCCGCCTCGATCTGGCGCGCCGTCAGGCGCCCGCGGGTGGTCGCTTTCAGCCCGTAGTCGCCGAAGCTGACCTTGTTGCCGCGGGTCGCGACCCCGCGGTTGCGGCCCTTCTGCTCCTTGCGGTACTTACGCCTTGCGGGTTGCAGCACTCTTCGCTCCTGATCTCGTTCCCGGCTTGGCGCCCGGTTTGCGCGGCGCGCGCGGCTTCCTCGTCTTGCCGGCCGGGGCGCCGGGCGCCGCCGGGCCCGGCGCCTCGGCTTCCTTCGCCGGCGCCGCCAGCGCCGCGGCCACGGCCGCCATGGGCTGCTCGCTCTTGTGCAGCACTTCGCCCTTGAACACCCACACCTTGATGCCGATCACGCCGTAGCTGGTCTTCGCTTCCGACACGCCGTAGTCGATCTCCGCGCGCATCGTGTGCAGCGGCACGCGCCCTTCGCGGTACCACTCGGTGCGCGCAATCTCTATGCCGTTCAGCCGGCCCGCGCTCATGATCTTGATGCCCTGCGCTCCGAGCCGCATCGCGTTGGTGATGGCGCGCTTCATCGCGCGGCGGAACATGATCCGCTTCGCAAGCTGCTGGGCGATCGAGTCGGCGATCAGCTGCGCGTCGGTTTCGGGCTTGCGCACTTCCTCGATGTTCACGTGCACCGGCACGCCCAGCATCTTTTGCAGCTCGACCTTGAGCGACTCGATGTCCTCGCCCTTCTTGCCGATCACGACACCGGGGCGCGCGCTGTGCACCGTGATGCGGGCGTTCTTGGCGGGGCGCTCGATCACCACGCGCGAGACCGCGGCGTGCGCGAGCTTGGTCTTCAGATGGTCGCGCACCTTGATGTCCTCGAGCAGCATGGTCGAGAAGTTCTTGTTGTTCGCGTACCAGCGCGACGCCCAGTTCTTGTTCAGCGCGAGGCGGAACCCGATCGGATTGATTTTCTGGCCCATGCTCTACTTTCTCCCGTCGCCGACGGTCACCAGGATGTTGCAGGTAGGTTTGAGGATGCGCGCGCCGCGGCCCTTCGATTGCGCGCGGAAGCGGCGCAGGAATGTGCTGCGCTCCACGAGTATCTGCGTGACCTTCAGCTCGTCGATGTCGGCGCCGTCGTTGTGCTCGGCATTCGCGATCGCGGACTCCAGCACCTTGCGGATGATGACGGCGCCCTTCTTGGGAGTGAACTGCAGGATATTCAGCGCCTGCTCCACCGGCTTCCCGCGGATGAGGTCCGCGACCAGCCGGCCCTTCTGGGCCGACAGGCGCACGCCGCGGAGCTTGGCATTGGTGTTCATGTATCAGGCCTTTGGCGCGGGCGCCGCGGGGGCGGCGGCCGGCGCGGCACCGGGGGCGGCGGCCGGCGTGGCGGCCGATTTCCGGTCGCCGCCCGCGGCGGCGGCGGCCGCGGCTGCCGCCGCCTGGGCCGATCCGGCTTTCGAGTGCCCCTTGAAGATGCGGGTATGCGAGAACTCGCCCAGCTTGTGGCCCACCATGTTCTCCGTGACGTACACCGGAACGTGCTGCTTGCCGTTGTGCACGCCGATGGTGAGGCCCACGAAATCGGGGAGGATGGTGGAGCGGCGCGACCAGGTCTTGATCGGGCGCTTGTCGTTCGTCTTCTGCGCCGTCTCCACTTTTTTCATGAGGTGGAGATCGACGAAAGGACCTTTGCGGATCGACCGTGCCATGGGATCAGCCTCCGACCACCTTGTCGTTGCGGCGCCGGATGATCATGGCGTCGGTGCGCTTGTTCTTGCGCGTCTTGTAGCCCTTGGTGAGCACCGCCCACGGTGAAACCGGATCGCGGGCCGCGGCTTTCTTGCCTTCGCCGCCGCCATGCGGGTGGTCGACGGGGTTCTGCGCCACGCCGCGCACCGTCGGCCGTATGCCGCGCCAGCGCACCCGCCCGGCCTTGCCGATGGATTCGAGGGAATGCTCCTCGTTGCCGACCTCGCCGATCGTCGCGCGGCAGTTGATGTGGACCTTGCGGATCTCGCCCGAGCGGAGACGGATCTGGGCATAGTCGCCTTCCCGCGCCAGCAACTGCACCGAGGCGCCGGCCGCGCGCGCAAGCTGGGCGCCTTTCCCGGGCAGCATTTCGACGCAATGGATCGTGGTTCCGATGGGGATGTTCTTGAGCGGCAGCGCATTGCCGACCTTGATCGGCGCTTCCGGGCCGGACACGAGCTGCAGGCCCGCGGCGACCCCTTTGGGGGCGATGATGTAGCGCCGCTCGCCATCCCCGTAGCACAGCAGCGCGAGCAGGGCGCTGCGGTTGGGATCGTATTCGAGGCGCTCCACTTTCGCCGTGATGCCGTCCTTGTCACGCTTGAAATCGACTTTCCGGTAGAGCTGCTTGTGGCCGCCGCCCTGGTGGCGCATGGTGATCTCGCCATGCATGTTGCGGCCGCCCTTCTTGGCCTTGTGCTCGACCAGATGCGCCACCGGCCTGCCTTTGTGCAGGCCGGGCGTAACGACCTTCACATGCTGGCGCTGTCCCGGCGTGATGGGCCTGATCTTGACCAGCATTACTTGGCCTCCGCCTGCTCGGCAAAATTGATTTCCTGCCCCGCCTTGAGGCAGACGTAGGCTTTCTTCCAGTGGCGCCTGCGGCCCATGAACTGGCCGAAGCGCTTGCCTTTGCCGCGCACGTTGACGATCTGCACCGAGTCGACCTGCACCTTGAACATGAGCTCGATCGCGGCCTTGACCTCGGGCTTGGTCGCGCTGGAGGCGACGCGGAAGATCACCTGGTTGTGCTTGTCGGCCACATAGGTGCTCTTCTCGGAGATCACCGGCGCCAGCAGCACCTGCATCAGGCGCTCCTGCTGCTTCGCGTTGGGAGCCGCCGCCGTCACTTGAGCCATTCTTCGATCCTCGCCACCGCGCCCCGCGTCACCAGCACCTTGGCGTGCTGCATGAGGATGAACGGATCGGCGTTGCCCACGGTCACCACTTCCACGTTGTGCAGGTTCCGTGAGGACAGGCGCAGATTGTCGTCCACGTTGTCGGTGATGATCAGCACGTCGTCGAGGCCCATGCCCTTCAGTTTCTCGGTGAGGGCCTTGGTCTTCGGCCCGTCGACGGTAAACTTCTCCACCACCGCCAGCCGGTCCTCCCGCGCGAGCTGCGACAGTATCGAGAACACGCCCGCGCGGTACATCTTGCGATTGACCTTGTGGGTGAAATTCTCGTCCGGCAGATTCGGGAAAATCTTGCCGCCGCCGCGCCACAAGGGCGATGAGGCCCGGCCCGCGCGCGCGCGTCCAGTGCCCTTCTGGCGCCACGGCTTCTTGTTCGATTTGTTGATCTCGCCGCGCGCCTTCTGTTTGCGCGTACCCTGCCGCGCGTTGGCAAGGTAGGCGGTGAGGACCTGGTGCACCAGCGCCTCGTTGTACTCGCGCGCGAACGCCTCGTCCGGTGCCGTGACTTTCGCGGACGGCTTGCCCTTTTCGTTGATGAGCTGGAGTTCCATCGCGCCTCGCTACTTCGTCGCCGGCTTCGGGGCGGGCTTCGCCTCGGGCTTGGCCGTAGGCTTCGCCTCGGGCCTGGCGGCGGGTTTCGCCTCCGGTTTCGCCGCGGGCCTGGGCGCCATCGTCACCCTCGTCGCCCGGGTCGTCGGTCTGACGGTTACATCGCCGCCGCGGGAGCCGGGAAGCGCGCCCCTGATCAGCAGCAGCTGGCGGTTGGCGTCAATACGGATGATCTCGAGATTCTGGGTGGTGTTGGCCGCCGCCCCCATGTGTCCGGCCATGCGCTTGCCGGGGAAGACGCGGCCCGGGTCCTGGTTCTGACCGATCGAGCCCGGCTTGTTGTGCGAAACGGAGTTGCCGTGGCTGGCGCGGTTGGATGAGAAGTGGTGGCGCTTGATGACGCCCGTGAAACCTTTGCCCTGCGTGACACCCGAAACATCGACTTTCTGGCCGACCTTGAAGATGTCCACGCCGATCGCGCCGCCGATCTTGAAATTGACGATCTCTTCCGGCTTGACGCGAAATTCGCGCAGGGTGTGTCCGGCTTCGACACCGGCCTTGGCGAAATGGCCGGCCGCCGCCTTGTTGACGCGGGTGGCGCGGCGCTTGCCGAAGGCGACCTGCACCGCGGCATAGCCGTCGTTATCGGGGGTCTTGATCTGGGTCACGCGGTTGTTCGACACGTCGACGACGGTGACCGGGATGGTGTCGCCCTCGTCGGTGAACACCCGCGTCATGCCGACCTTGCGCCCCACTAAACCCAGACTCATGTCCTAATCTCTCAGCTGCGTGATTCGTGATTGGTGATTTGTGATTCGACTCACGATTCACGAATCACGATTCACGGCCTCTATAGCTTGATCTCGACGTCCACGCCCGCCGGGAGGTCCAGCTTCATCAGCGCGTCCACTGTCTTGTCGGTGGGATCGATGATGTCCATCAACCGCAGGTGGGTGCGCATCTCGAGTTGCTCGCGCGACTTCTTGTCGACGTGCGGCGAGCGCAGCAAGTCGAAGCGCTGCCGGCGCGTCGGCAACGGCACCGGCCCCTTCACCACGGCGCCGGTGCGCTTGGCGGTGTCGACGATCTCCAGCGCCGACTGGTCGATCAGGCGGTAGTCGAACGCCTTCAGCCGGATGCGGATCTTCTGACTTTTTACCGTCGCCATCTTTAGCCCCGTGATTCGTGATTGGTGATTTGTGATTGGTGATTGGTAAGTCGAATCACGATTCACGACTCACGATTCACGCCTATTCGATAATTTTCGCCACCACCCCGGCGCCGACCGTCTTGCCGCCCTCGCGGATGGCGAAGCGCAGACCCTCCTCCATCGCGATGGGCTGGATCAGCGCCACCGTGATCGACACGTTGTCCCCCGGCATGATCATCTCCGTGCCCT
>JBIOVQ010000070.1:0-4984 GCA_044867805.1 Burkholderiales bacterium
TCGCGGCGTGGCGCCACGCCGGGCTGCCGACGGCGCAGTCCGATCCCTTTGCTTGGTGAAGCGTGAATCGTGATTTGTGGGTCGTGAATCGAGCCATCTTGCGATCTTTGCCAAAAGTCGAATCACGAATCACAAATCACGAATCACGGTTTACGCGGGCACCGGTGCTGTCTTGAGTCGGGGCACCCGCCCAAGATCCCAGTTTTCTGTCGCCCACTTCCATAGTTCTGCGACGGTGCCGCGGACAAGCCGGCGCGGCGGCTGCTGGCCGAGAAAGGAGAGAGCGGCGACGAGCGCGGGCAGCGGACGTGCTGCATCGACCGGGGCGGCGAACGTCTGCTTCGAGAGTTTTTCGCCGCGCTCGTTCACGGCCACCGGCAGGTGCACGTAGCGCGGCTGGGCGAGCCCCAGGAGTTGTTGCACGTAGATCTGCCGCGGCGTGGATCCGAGCAGATCGGCTCCCCGCACGACGTCCGTAATGCCCTGCTCGGCGTCGTCCACGACAACGGCCAGCTGATACGCATAAACGCCGTCGGCGCGGTAGAGCACGAAATCTCCGTACTCCCGTTCCAGGCGGCACAGCACTTTTCCCTGCAGCGCGTCGTCGAACTCAACCGTAGCGCCACTCGTGTCGAGCCGTTGCGCCCGTGCTGTTCTTGCTCCCGCCCCGCCCCCGCGGCAGGTTCCCGGATAGACAGGGCCTTCCGGGCCTGCAACTGCGGAATCTGCGATCTCGCGACGGCTGCAGGCGCAGGGGTAGACTCGCCCCGCTTGCCGCAGGCGATGCAGTGCGGCGTGATAGGCGTCGTTGCGGTCGCTCTGCAGCGCGACCGGACCGTCCCATTCCATGCCGCAAGCCTGGAGCATGCGCAGGATCTCGTCGGCGGCGCCGGGGACAACGCGCGGCGGATCGAGGTCCTCCATCCTCACCAGCCACTCCCCGTCTTGGGCCCGCGCCTCGAGGAAGCTTCCGACCGCCGCGACCAGCGACCCGAAGTGCAGCGGCCCGGTGGGCGAGGGCGCGAAGCGCCCGCGGTAGCGTTGCATGCCGAGAGTCTAACCCGGGCTTCAAAATAGCCGCCAAGACGCCAAGAACGCCAAGGATTCGAATTATTGACGCAAACCAGATGACGCCGCGGCCTGGCGGGACGAGACGTTCTCGCCGGTTCTTTTTGCTGGTAATAGTTAAGTTGTTTTTCTTGGCGTCCTTGGCGCCTTGGCGGCTAATTTGGAGTCTTGGTCAGGCCGGGAGCAGCGCCAGCGTCGCCTCGCGCGCCTCGCGCGCGACCTCCAGCGGCGGGCGCGCCCAATAGTCGGCGTTCGGCGCCTCGTAGCTGAGATAGCCCTTGTAGCCCTTCTCGCCCAGCAGGTCGAACACTTCGCGCCAGCGCACCGTTCCCTTGCCCGGCGGCAGGCGGTCCGTCGGGCGGCGCGCCGCCGCCCCTCCGCCGGCCGGCACGTCGCTGAACTGGAAGGCGAAGATTCCTTCCGCCGGCATGCCGGCGAAGCCGCGGCCGCCGGAGCCGCTCCGCTCCATATGGTAGGCGTCGAGCAGCAGGCCGCAGTTGGGATGCGCCGCGAGCTCGACGACCTCGCGCCCCGCCTCCAGGCGGTTGATGACGCCGTGCTGCGAATTGAATTCGAGGGCGAAACGGACGCCGTGCTTCTTCGCGATCTCGCCTCCGGCGCGGAAGTTGGCGGCCGCTTCGCGCAGGGTCCCCGGGGGATTCTGCCCCGGGGCGATCATCACGAGGTCGCAGCCGAGCGAGACCGCGTTGGCGCAGGTCTCGTCGAGCACCTTGAGCAGCCGGTCCCGCTCCGCCCCCTGGGCAAAGATCAGCCCGTACTCGGTTCCCAGGCAGGCGGTCTTGAGACCGCTCAGGCGCACGAGGTCGAGCACCTGGGCGTTGGTCATCCCGGCCCCGAAGCAGCGGGTGAAGTCCACGCGCCGCAGCTCGACCGCATTCCAGCCCGCACCCTTCGCCGCGCGCAACACCTCGGCGAGCGGCGTCGTGTCCAGCGTCCAGGTGTGCAGGGCGAGGCGACCTTGAAAGGGTTTCATCCGTTACACCCTCACAGCTCGAACTTGATTCCGGCCTGCTCGACGACCTTGAGCCCATCTGGTCACGACGTCCTCCATCCGGATGGATTGGCGGCGATTCTAACCCCTCTCTCTATAATGAGGGGATGACGGATGCCCACCGCATCGTTGTCGGCGGCGGCGGCGCTCCGTAATGATGAACGCAGAATGATGAATGATGAGTGAGAAGACCGGGGCGGTGCCGCACCACATAGTGATCGTGGGAGGGGGTGCCGGAGGCCTGGAGCTGGCGACACGGCTGGGCGACGCGCTCGGGCGCAGGGGCAGGGCGCGGGTGACGCTGGTGGATCGCTCGCGCACCCACTTGTGGAAGCCGCTGCTCCACGAGTTCGCCGCGGGCAGCATGGACCTCGACCATCACGCGCTCGACTATCTCGCGCAGGCGCGCTGGCATCACTTCCGCTTCCAGCTGGGCGAGATGGTCGGGCTCGACCGCGGGCGGCGCGTCGTAAAGGTCGCCCGCACGCTCGACGAGGAGGGGCGCGAGCTCATCCCGCGGCGCGAGATTCCCTACGATACGCTGGTCATCGCGGTGGGCAGCCACACCAACGATTTCGGCACGCCGGGCGCGGCCGAGCACGCGATCAGCCTCGACAGGCACGATCAAGCTGAAATATTCCACCGGCGGCTCATCAACGCCTGCATCCGCGCCAACTCGCAGGCCGGGCCGCTCAGGCCGGAGCAACTCAACGTCGCGATCATCGGCGCCGGCGCGACCGGCGTCGAGCTCGCGGCCGAGCTGCACAAGACCACGCGCGAGCTCGTCGCCTACGGCCTCGACCGCATCAACCCCGAGAAGGACGTGAAGCTCACTGTCATCGAAGCGGCGCCGCGCATTCTGCCGGCGCTGCCCGAGCGCCTGTCGAAGGCCACCGAGGAGTTGCTGCGCGAACTGAAGGTGCAGGTCCTGACGGGCCAGCGGGTCACGGAAGTGAAGGCAGACGGCGTCGTCACCGCCGGCGGGAAGAAGATTCCGGCCGAGCTGACGGTCTGGGCGGCCGGCATCAAGGCGCCCGACTTCCTGAAAGATCTCGACGGCCTGGAAACCAACCGCATCAATCAACTGGTCGTGAAGGAAACGCTGGAGACGACCCGCGATGCCGACATCTTTGCCATCGGAGACTGCGCGAGCTGCCCGTGGCCGGGACACGACCGGCCGGTGCCGGCAACCGCGCAAGCGGCCCACCAGCAGTCATCGCACCTCGCGCGCATGATGCCGCGCCGGCTCGCGGGCAAGCCGCTCAAGCCCTGGCGCCACCGCGACTTCGGCTCGCTCATATCGCTCGGTGAGTATTCCACCGTCGGCAGCCTGATGAGTATGCTGTTCCGCGGCACGCTCTTCGTCGAAGGCCTGTTCGCGCGCTTCATGTACATCTCGCTCTACCGGATGCACCTCTACGCGCTGCACGGCTTCGCCAAGGTCGTGTTCGACACGCTCGCGCGGATGATCACGCGCAGAACAGAACCCAGAGTCAAACTACATTAGCCACAGAGAGCACAGAGCACTGCCCGAAGTGGTCACTGCGCAAGTCTTGTCTTATCTAAAGGCCGCAAATCTCAAGCGGGCCTTGCTGATAAACTTCGGTGTGTATCGGCTTTCTAACGGTATTAAGCGGATCTCGTTGTGAGGAAATAGCGTTTGCCTAATTCTCTGTGCTCTCTGTGTTCTCTGTGACTAAGATTCCTGGGGGTGTAATGGCAACAGTCGAGCTGACCAAAAACAATTTCGAGGATGTCGTCACCAAGAATGACATGGTAATCGTGGACTTCTGGGCGTCGTGGTGCGGGCGTAGTCGCGACCCGTTAGCCGCAGGCCCGTTTGCGGGAGCGGCTACATGTAGGCCCGCAGGTACATCAGCTCGTTAGGGAGATCACGTGGCCACTATTGAGCTAACCAAGGAAAATTTTGAAGAAACGGTCACCCGCAATGACATGGTAATCGTGGACTTCTGGGCGTCGTGGTGCGGGCCGTGCAAGAGCTTTGCGCCGGTCTTCGAGGCCGCTTCGGACAAGCATGCGGACATCGTCTTCGGCAAGGTCAATGCCGACAACGAGCAGGAGCTGGCGGGGAGCTTCAGCATCCGCTCCATCCCGTTCGTGATGTTCTTCCGCGAGAAGGTCGTGCTTTTTGCCCAGGCGGGCGCGCTGCCGGCGGAGGGGCTGGAAAGCGTCATCCGGCAGGCGCGCGCACTCGACATGGCGCAGGTCCACAAGGAAATCGCCGAGCAGCAGGCGCAGCAGCAAGAGTAGCGCGCGACATCGATCGCGCGCTGAAGGATGAAGGCGGAAGGATGAAGGATGACCGTCACGCTGCGCGTGACAGTGAGATTTCCCGACCTCTCGTTGCCTTCAGTCGGAAAACAACCTGCGCTGACCGGACGCTAGTGAAAGGTCAGGACTTCAGTTATCAAGCGTAGCTTGGGGTCATCCCTCATCCTTCATCCTTCATCCTTCGGTCTTCCCGGGCGAATCTTTCTTCCGCGGCGCGGTCTGAGGGAGAGTAAAATCCAATTCACCTCGGCCGACGCTCCCGCCCGGCACGCTCCATGAAACGCATCCTCCTCGCCGTCGCCGCGATCGCCGTGGTGGCGGGCGTGGGACTCTATTGGAAGTATTCGCCGTTGTCGTCGGCGGCGCCGAAGGCGCCGGCGCCGGGCGCGAAGGGCGGCCCCGGGTTCGGCATGCCGGTCAAGGCGGGCGCGGCGCGGACCGGGACCATCGGTGTGGAACTGACTGCGGTCGGCACGCTGATTGCGAACGAGTCGGTGATGATCCGTCCCGAGGTGGCCGGGCGGGTCGCCGCGATCCATTTCAGCGAAGGGCAGGCGGTGGCCGCGGGAGCGCGGCTGCTTTCGCTCGATGCGGCGGAGGTCCAGGCGCAGG
>JBIOVQ010000071.1:0-3590 GCA_044867805.1 Burkholderiales bacterium
TGATGCTCGGCGACGTCACCGGCATCGGCCCCGAGATTTCCGCGAAGCTGCTCGCCTCGGGCAAGGCAGGCGAGCTCGCCCGCGCCGTGGTCGTCGGCGACGCGCGCGTGCTCGAGCTCGGCATGCGCAACGCGGGCGTCAAGCTCGGCTTCCGCAAGCACGCCAGCCTGGACGACGTGCGCTGGCCGTCGGAGCAGGTGCCCGTGCTGGATTTGGGCAACATCGACCCGTCGCGGTTCAAGCAGGGCGCCGCGTCCGCGGAATCGGGCCGGCTCACCGGCGAGACGCTCAAGGTCATGATCGACCTCGCTCTCGCGCGCAAGCTCGATGGCATCTGCTTCGCGCCGCTCAACAAGAGCGCCATGCACCAGGGCGGCTGGAAGTTCCACGACGAGCACCAGATGTTCGCGAAGCTCACCGCCCACGATGGCTTCTTCGGCGAGATGAACGTGATCAGGGAGTTCAGCACCTTCCGCGTGACGTCCCACGTCGCCCTGCGCGAGGCGGTGAACCTGGTCACGCCCGAGCGCATCACCAGCGCGATACGGCTCGCCGACGCCACGCTGCGCGCGGCCGGCTGCGGCAGCCCGCGCATCGGTGTGGCCGCCCTCAATCCGCACAGCGGCGAGAACGGTCTGTTCGGGGACGAGGAAATCCGCATCATCCGGCCGACCGTCGAGAAGATGCGCGCGCAGGGCGTGAACTGCGCCGGCCCCATCTCATCCGACGCGATCTTCATCAAGGCAAGGAACGGGGAATTCGACGGCGTGGTGATGATGTACCACGACCAGGGGCAGATCGCGACCAAGCTGCTCGGCTTCAACAAGGGCGTCACCGTCACCGCCGGGCTCAAGACGGTGTTCACCACGCCCGCGCATGGAACTGCCTACGATATCGCCGGTCAGGGCAAGGCCGACGCCGGCGCGATGGAGCACGCCTTCGGGCTTGCAGCCAAACTCGCATCGAGCAAGCTGGCCGAGCGAAATCGCGCGACCTGAAGGGCCGCCGGAGGCGGCCCTGGATGAACGACAATCAACGATGAATAGATCGATTTCGAGGAGCATTCAATGAAGATGAAGCGCAAGGAAGTTCTCATTTCAATCTGCGGCGCGCTCGTGATCGCCGCCCTTCCCGCCAGTGGTTCGCGCGCCGCAGATTGGCCGACCAAGCCGGTGCGGCTCGTCATCGGCTTCGCGCCGGGCGGCGGGACGGACACGACCGCCCGCGCGCTCAGCAACAAGCTGACGGGAACGCTCGGGCAACAGGTCATCGTCGACAACCGCCCCGGCCACTCGGGCACCATCGCGGCCGACATCGTCTCGAAAGCGACGCCGGACGGGCACACGGTGCTGCTCGGAACGATTGCGCTCGTGATCAACCCGAGCCTGACCGCCAAGATGCCTTTCGACACCTTCAAGGACCTGCTGCCGGTGACGCAGGCGGTGGACTCCACCAACATACTGATCGTCCACCCGTCGGTACCCGCCCAATCGGTGAAGGACCTGATCGCGCTGGCGAAGGCGAAGCCGCTCAACGGCGGCTCGTCCGGCATCGGCGGCACCGGGCATCTCGCGGTCGAGCTTTTCAACCTCCAGGCAGGCACGAAGATCACGCACGTTCCCTACAAGGGCGGCGGCCCGGCGATGATCGACCTGCTGGCGGGGAATATCCAGCTCATCTTCGCCACAGCGGCCAGCTCGATCGCCCACATCAAGGCCGGCAAGACCCGCGCGCTGGCCGTCACCACCGCGAAGCGCTCCGCGCTGGTGCCCGAGCTGCCGACCGTCGCCGAGGCCGGATTGAAAGGCTTCGAGGCGAACAACTGGAACGCCTTCCTCGTTCCCGCGGGGACCCCCCGGCCCGTCGTCAACCGCCTCAACAAGGAGCTGTCGGCGGCGCTCCTCGCGCCCGACATCAAGGACTTCCTCTTCAAGCAGGGGCTCGACGCCGCGCCGGGCTCGCCGGAAGCGCTCGGCAAGTACATGAGGTCCGAGCACGCCAAGTGGGCGAAGGTCATCAAGGCGGCGGGCATCCGGATCGAATGATCCGGAGTTGGCAGTTGGCAGCCGTCAGTTGGCAGTAACTGCACACTGCCCACTGCAAACTGCAAACTTCCGCCATGTTCAACCCCTTCCAGCCGCTCGAGAAGATCAGGGCGGAGGTCTACACCTCCATGCCCGCGAAGTTCCGGAAGAAGGCCCGCACGGCGTGGTCGGACCCCAATCGCCAGGGCGCGGAAGTCGAGTGCTTCCTGGAGGGCCCCTCCTTCGATCGCCAGGGCAACCTGTGGATCGTGGACATCCCGTTCGGCCGTGTTTTCCGCATCAGCCCGAAGCAGGAGTGGGAGCTGGTAGTCCAGTACGACGGCTGGCCCAACGGGCTCAAGTTCCACAAGGACGGGCGCGCCTTCATCACCTGCTACAAGCAGGGGCTGCTCGTGCTCGACCCGAAGACCGGCAAGCTCGAAACGCTTCTCGGAAGCGCGTACAGCGAGGGCTTCAAGGGCCTCAACGACCTGCACTTCGCCTCCAACGGCGACCTCTACTTCACCGACCAGGGCCAGACCGGCATCACGGACCCGACCGGCCGCGTCTACCGGCTGCGCGCGAACGGAGCGCTCGACCGGCTCGCGGCCAACATCCCCAGCCCCAACGGCATCACGCTCTCCACCACCGAGAAGCACTGCTACGTCGGCGTCACGCGCTCGAATTCGGTGTGGCGGCTGCCCATCATGGCCGACGGCAACGTCTCCAAGACCGGCGTCGCGATCCAGCTCTCGGGCGGCGCCGCCGGGCCCGACGGCATCGAGATGGATGCGGAGAACGGCCTGCTCGTCTGCCACCTGGGGGTCGGCATCTGGCGCTTCGACGCCAACATGCTGCCGACGCACCTCGTCTACGCGGACGGCCCGCACCATCACCACCTCGATAACTGCGCGTTCGGCGGCCCGGACTTGAAGACGATCTACATTACAGAGGCGCTTTCCGGGGATGTACTCATGGCTCGCATGCCTGTGGCCGGAAAGCGCCTCTACGGCCTGCAGTAGCAGGCCGCGAAAGCGTCCCAGATGACGCGTCCCAGGTGGAGCATCCCAGGTGGAGCGTCCCAGATAGGGCGCGCTGGAACATACATAACTCGTCATTCCCGCGCAGGCGGGAACCCAGTAATCCGCCTTTCTGGACTCCGCCTACGCGGGAGCGACGAATTGTCTGCGGTGCGTTTCGAGGATCGCCCTATCTGGGACGCCGTATCTGGGACGCCGTATCTGGGACGCTCTATCTGGGGACGCCGTTCATGGCTTCTCGATGGGCAGCTCCGACCTCGCGGACCACTCGTGCCACGAGCCGATGTAGTTGCGAACCTTTGTCAGCCCGGCGTACCTCAATGCGAAGTAGGTATTCGCCGAGCGCGCGCCGCGGTGGCAGTACGGCACGATTTCCGATTCCGGGTCCACGCCGCTTTCCCGCAGCAGCCCCAGTATCGCTTCGGCCGGCTTGAAGCGCCCGCCCTCCAGGAACCGCGTCCACTCGATCCAGACCGAGCCGGGGATATAGCCCCGCCGCGCGCAGCATGCTGTCTTGTCGCGCCCC
>JBIOVQ010000072.1:0-6241 GCA_044867805.1 Burkholderiales bacterium
CCGACATGACGCCTTTCGGCCTGGAAGCGAACCGGCACAATCTCGAGATCGCTATCGATTACGTTCACCGCCAGAAACTCATTCCGAAGCGCTTCAAGGTGGACGAGCTGTTCGACGACGTCACGCGGAGCGTCGGCTGAGAACCCATTAACTGCGTCGCAGGTGAAGCGTCTCAGATGAAGCGTCTCAGGTAGTGCGTCTCAGATAAAGCGCCTTATCTGCGACGCCGCATCTGCGACGTAGTATCTGCGACGCCCCATCTGCGACGCCTCAAAGGAGAATCCAATGACATCATCCAATCCCTTGCGCGTGGGTCTCGTCGGAGCAGGCGGGCGCTGGGGCCCGTGGGCGCACGTCCCCGCGCTGCAAGGCCTGCCGGAGGCGCAGCTCTATGCCGTTTGCACCGCCCACGCGGATACCGCGCAGGCGGCCGCGGACAAGTACGGCGTGAAGCACGCGTACAGCGACATCCAGGTGATGGCGAAGGACCCGCAGGTCGAAGCGGCCCTCATCGCGGTGCGCGTGCCCGCGCACTACACGCTCACGAAGGACGCGCTGGAGGCGGGCAAGCACGTGTACTGCGAGTGGCCCCTGGGCGCGAACACGAAGGAGGCCGAAGACCTCGCGGCGCTGGCGCGCAGGAAGAAGCTGCTCACCATGGTCGGCCTGCAGCGGCGCGCCTCGCCCGCCTACCTCTTCATGCGCGAGCTGATCAAGGACGGCTACGTCGGGGAGATGCTGTCGGTCAACATGACCCTGATGGGGAGCGGCGTGCTGACCCGCACCTCGGACCGCACCTGGCAGCGCGACGCGAAGCTGGGCGCGAACCCGCTGACCATCACGTTCGGGCACGCGTTCGACGCCTTGTGCATGGTCGTCGGCGAGCTCACCGAGGTTTCGGCCGTCGTCAGCACGCAGGTCAGGCAGTGGTTCGAGAGCGACACGAAGAAGTACGTGGACACCAC
Source organism: Burkholderiales bacterium (assembly GCA_044867805.1). Taxonomy (GTDB): domain Bacteria; phylum Pseudomonadota; class Gammaproteobacteria; order Burkholderiales; family SG8-41; genus SG8-41. The sequence continues at coordinate 966 of JBIOVQ010000072.1, forward strand.
CGCGCCCGACAACATCCTGGTCCAGGGCCGGCTCGAGAACGGCGCGGTCGTCAGCGCGAACGTGGGCGTGCAACCCTACCTCGGCACCGGCTACCGCTTCGAGATCTACGGCAAGCAGGGCACGCTGGCGATGATCGGCGGCGGCGAAGCCGGGCAGGAGGCGGAGCGCAGGATCATGGGCGGGCACAAGGACGACAAGGCGCTGCAGAGCCTGCCGGTGCCCGACCGGCTCAAGTGGGTGCCCGAAGAAGTGCGCAAGGTCGGCCGCGCCTATGACGTCGGCCAGATGTGGGTCAATTTCGCCAGGGCGATCCGCAGCGGCAAACCGGTCGAGCCGGATTTCGATCACGCCGTGCGCCGCCACCGCACGCTCGACGCCATCGTGCGCGCCTCGGAAACGGGACAACGCCAGAAAGTCGTGCTCTAGACGCCAGCTGCCAGACGCCAGATGCCAGTTGTTTGTTGCTGACGGCTGACGGCTGACGACTGGCGGCTGACGGCTTTGCGTCAGCGTTCTGTCGCCGCCCGGCGACACGGCTCTACCGCCGCCTGTTTGATCGACCGCCAGCGCACGGCGACAAAGTAGAATCCACCGAATGTACCGCCCCGGGAAATTCTGGCGCTATTTCCACTGGCGCTATCTCCGCTACGCCTTGCTCGGGCTTGCCCTGCTCGCGGCAGGCCTGACGCTGTATCTCGACATTCGCGTGCGCAGCGAGTTCGAGGGCCGGCGCTTCGCGCTGCCGGCGCGCATCTACGCCCGCCCGCTGGAGCTGCACGCCGGGCTGCGCGTCTCGCAGGCGAGCATCGTGGACGAGCTGCGCAAGGCCGGCTACCAGGAGGCCGCGCGCGAAGGCGAATCGGGCTGGTTCGTCCGCAGCGGCGACGCGCTCGAGATCGCCCTGCGGCCGTTCGTGTTCTGGGACGGGCCCCAGCCCGCGATGCGCGTCAGCGTGGCGTTCGAGAACGGCGCGGCGGCCTCGGTGCGCGACGCCAGCGGCCGGGACCTGCCGCTCGTGCGCCTGGAGCCGTTGCCGATCGGCGGCATCTACCCGGCGAACAACGAGGACCGCGTGCTCGTGCGGCTCGGCGAAGTGCCGAAGCACCTGGTGCAGGCGCTGCTCGCGATGGAAGACCGCAACTTCTACTCGCATTCCGGCTTCGACCTGCGCGGCATGGCGCGGGCGGTCGTGAGCCTCGTCCGCGGCAAGGGCATCCAGGGCGGCAGCACGCTGACGCAGCAGCTGGTCAAGAACTTCTTCCTGACGCCCGAGCGCACCGTGGAGCGCAAGGTCACCGAGCTCTTCATGGCGGTGCTGCTCGAGCTGCACTACGACAAGAACGAGATCCTGGAGACCTACCTCAACGAGATCTACCTCGGCCAGGACCGCGACCGCGCCATCCACGGCGTGGGGCTCGCGTCGCTGTACTACTTCGGCAAGACCGTCGACCATCTCACGCTCGCGGACAGCGCGCTGCTGGTCGGCATGGTGAAGGGCCCGGCGCTGTACGATCCGTACCGCCACCCGCAGCGCGCGCTCGAGCGGCGCAACCTGGTCCTGCGGGAGACGCGGGACCGGGGCCACGCCACGATGGAGCAGTACGCGGCCGCGCGCGCCACTTCCCTCAGGCTGAGCCCGAAGGCCTCGACCGGCACCTCGCCGCACCCGGCCTTTCTCGAGCTCGTGCACCGGCAGCTGCGGCGGGACTACGACGAGTCCGACCTGCGCTCGGAGGGCCTGAGGGTATTCACCACGCTCGACCCGCGCGTGCAGGAGGCCGCGGAGCGCGCGCTCGAGCGCAGGCTGCGGCAGTACGACAAGGAAAAGCGCTTCGGCGGGCCCGGCGTCGAGGGCGCGATCGTCGTCACCGACAGCCAGACGGGCGAAGTGCAGGCGCTGGTGGGCGGGCGCGACGTGCGCTTCCGCGGCTTCAACCGCGCGCTCGACGCGGCGCGGCCCGTCGGCTCGCTCCTGAAGCCCGCCGTCTACCTCACGGCGCTCGCCGAGCCCTCGCGCTACACCCTCGTCACGCCGATCGACGACGCGCCCTTCGTCTGGAAGAGCCGCGGCGCCCCGGACTGGGAGCCGCAGAACTACGACAAGACGTTTCACGGCATGGTGCAGCTGCGCACGGCGCTCGCGCAGTCCTACAACGCCGCCACCGCGCGGCTGGGCACCGAGATCGGCATCGAGCGCGTGCTCGCCACCATGAAGCGGCTCGGCGTCGAGCGCGAGCTGAAGCCGTACGCGGCCACGCTGCTCGGCGCGGTGGAGCTCTCCCCGCTCGAGGTGACGCAGATGTACCAGACGATCGCAAGCGGGGGATTCCGCGCGCCGCTGCACGCCATCCGCGAAGTGACCACGCAGGACGGCCGGCCGCTCAAGCGCTACCAGCTCGCGGTGGAGCAGGCGATCCCGGCCGAGCCGACGTACCTCGTCACCGCCGCGCTGCAGGGCGTCGTGCGCGAGGGCACGGCCCAGGCGCTGCGCGCCTGGCTGCAGCCGGAGAGCGCCGTCGCGGGCAAGACGGGCACGACGGACGAGCAGCGGGACGCCTGGTTCGCCGGGTTCACCGGCGACCGGCTCGCCGTGGTCTGGATCGGCTACGATGACAATCGCGCCGCGAATCTTTCCGGCGCGGCCGCGGCGCTGCCGCTGTGGGGCGACCTGATGGCGTCGCTCAGCCCGGAGCCGCTGGTGCAGGCCCGGCCGGACGGCATCGAGAGCGTGCTGATCGATCCGCAGAGCGGGCTGCGCGCCGACATGCTCTGCCCCGGCGCGCTGGAGCTGCCGTTCACGCAGGGCTCGGCGCCGGTGGAAAACGCGCCGTGCGCTTCGACGCTGGGCATCGCGGTCGAGGACCTGAAGCAGGGCGCGAAGAGCTGGTTCGAGCGCTTGTTCGGGCGCTGAGCGAAAATAGATCATGATGAGGACCGTACTGGCCGTGGCGCTGCTCCTCGGCGGCTGCGCGAGCGTGGAGCATCCGGCGCCCATATCGGATTCCACGCCGGCGCCGATAACGGATCCCGTGCCGGGCCCCCTGCCGGATTCCGGCGCGGCCCCACTACCGGACTCGGTACCGGGGCCCGTTGCCGCCTTGCCCGCGCCCGTGGCCGCGAACGCGGCCATTGCGAGCCTCGTGACCAGCGCGCGCGCCGATGCGGCGGCCGGCCGGCTCACGAATGCCGCGGCATCGCTCGAGCGGGCGCTCCGCATCGAGCCGCGCAATCCCCGCCTGTGGCAGGAGCTGGCGCGGGTGCGCCTGAAGCAGGGCGACTACCAGCAGGCCGAGAGCGTGGCCGCCCGCTCCAACTCGTGGGCCGGCAGCGACAGCCGGCTGCGCGCGGAAAACTGGCGCCTCATCGCCCAGGCGCGCGAAGCGCGCGGCGACGCCGCGGGCGCCCGCGCGGCGCTCGATGCGGCCGAACGCCAAAGATGACGCCAGACGCCAGACGCCAGACGCCAGGAGAAGGCTAGCTGCAAGCTACAAGCTGCAAGCGAAAGGCAGCCTCAATTCGCGCTTGAAGATGCTTGGAGCTTGAAGCCTGTAGCTTGGGGCTGGCGCCAGCTGCAAGCTTGGTGCGCGTCTCTCTCTCGCAGCGCTCGAAGTAGTCCGAACGGACTAGTCGAGATAGTCCGAACGGATGACAGGAATTTCCTGACGCGATTTGTAGGAATTACCTGACAGCCCGCCATCGTTCCGCGCGGTAGTGTTCGCGCCAAGTAGGCCAAGCTTTGGTGCTCGCCAAAGCAAAGTGGAGGAGGCTCAATGAGCGTTCGATCCCTGCTTGGTTTCTTCACTTGCGCGGTGTCGCTTTCCCGGCGTGCGCTCGATTTTCGCAGGCCGTGGCCGGTATTCGCTTTGGCATTGTTCCTGATGACGTTCCCGGGACGTGCGACGGCGGCGTCCTTTCCTGCTCCGCCCGAATGGGATTGGTCGAACGGGTTCGTGTGTATCGGCTTTTGTGGGATCGGGGACGGGGCTGCATCCAAAGAGGATGTCTGGGCGGCTGCTCAAGAGGCCTCCAGCCAAGTCAAGCAATTCTGTGGCTGGGCCGACGGTGGCTCGCTCTTCAGTGGCACGTATCCAAACGAATCGTGGCGGCGCCAGTTTCATAGATCCCAGGACTGTGTCCCGCCTACATTTCTTCAACCCGTCTTCGCGGGACAGCAAGGCTCCGCCTCCCTAAGCTGCTCCCTCAATTCGACGTCAAGCGGCTCTGGCCAGTGTTCCTGCAACGCCGATTTCCTACAGGCGAACAACACGTGCAGCGGCGGCAAGAACAACGGCACCTGCCAGTCGGGGGGCTCGTCGAGCAACGGCCAGACGTGGGTCGGAAACCCCTGCAACCCGGCCAACGGCAACAAAGTGGAGCATCAGCTCGTCTACAGTGGCCCGAACGGCTTTGGACTTTCGCTTACTTTCAATAGCTTCGATCCGGCGCTCACGCGGATGGGTCCGCACTGGCGGGACTCCTTCGATCGCCGCGTCGTTCCGGATGGGGTCAATGTGGTGACCTACCGGCCGGACGGCAGGGCGCTGCTCTTCACTACAAGCGGGGCCAACTGGGTAACGGATGCAGACACCGCCGACCGGTTGGTAGAGCTCAAAGACGCTGGCGGCAATAGGATTGGTTGGGAGTTTCGCGCAGCTAGCGGCGACGAGCTTGAAACCTACGACGCCCCGGGCAAGCTCGTCTCGATCCGGGCAAGGAGCGGGCTCATTCAGATGCTTACCTACAGCGACGGCACGGGAGGGCCAAACGGCGGGTTCATTCTTGACGCCAATGGCAATCCCACTACAACGCCGCTTCCTGCCGGCCTTCTGATCCGCGCGACCGATCATTTCGGGCGGATCATCGCCTTCGGATACAACTCGTTTCCCCAACTCCTGAAGGTCACAGATCCTGCAGGGGGCATCTATCGGTTTACTTATGCGGCGTCTCGCATGCTCACGTCGATCAAGTTTCCCGATAATGCCGTGCGCACCTACGTATACAACGAAGCTGCCAACACCGGCGGGGCAAATCTACCCGGCGCGCTCACTGGCATCATCGACGAGAACGGCGGTCGATACGCGACGTTCCAGTACGACGCCCAGCAGCGCACGACCGTCTCCGAGCACGCCGGGGGCGCGCTGCGATACCAGTTCTCATACGGCACTGGTTCTACGGTCGTCACAAACCCTTTGGGTGCGACCCGGACCTACAACTTCCAGAATATCTTCGGAGCGCTCAAGAACACTGGCGTTACTGGCACGGCATGCCCGGAATG
>JBIOVQ010000073.1:0-20423 GCA_044867805.1 Burkholderiales bacterium
GCTATTACGACGCCTTCATGCGCGGCCTCACCCGCCGTCCCGCTCTTGTCGCTGCCGCTTACGAATTGCAGGTCCTGCCCGAGCTCCCCACGACGGAACGCGATCAACCGGTTGATCTCGTCGTTACCGAGGCCGCGATCTACCGCCGTGAATCGTGAATCGTCAATCGTGAATCGAAGAGCCGTTGCTGTGCTGCCGATTTACGATTCCCGATTTACCATTTACGGGGTCTCAGAGCTGGATCAGCTCTAACACGCGAGCCGTGGCGCCGCGGTGCGCGGCGGCGAACTCGAACGCCGCCTGCGCCATGCGGCGCGCCGCTGCCGGATCACCCAGCAAGCGGCCAGCCTCGCGCGCAAATTCCTCCGCGTCCGCAACGCGGATCGCCGCCCCGGCCTCGACGGCGCGCTCGGTGGCTTCGCTGAAGTTGTAGTTCGACGGCCCGACCAGCACCGGCTTGCCCGCGGCGCAGGCTTCGATCAGGTTCTGGCCGCCGAGCGGGACCAGGCTGCCGCCGACGAAGGCGATATCCGACGCCGCGTAGTAGGCGAACATCTCTCCCATGCTGTCGCCCAGCACGACCCGCGTCTCGGCGGCAACCGGCTCGCCGCTGCTGCGCCGCTGGTAGCGGATGCCGCGGGTCTCGAGCAACTGTGCGACCTCGCTGAAGCGCTGCGGATGCCGCGGCACGATCGCAACGAGCAGCCCCGCCACGCCGATCTTCGGCAGGACGTCGAGCAGCAGGGCCTCCTCGCCCTCGCGCGTGCTTCCTGCGACCAGTACCGGCCGCGCCGCGCCGACCTCCCGGCGAAATGCGCGTCCCAGTTCCAGCTGCGCGGCCGGGGGCGTGATATCGAATTTGAGGCTACCGGTCACGCGCACGTCGCCGGCCCCGAGGTCGGCGAGACGCCGCGCGTCATCGGCGCCTTGCGCCGCCGCCACCTTGACGGACGAGAGGCTGTCGCGCGCGAGCCCTCCGAACTTGCGATACGCCGCGTGCGATTTGGCGGACATCCGCGCGTTCACCAGGAAAAGCGGAATAGCCCGCGCGCGCGCGCCCTGGATCAGGTTGGGCCAGAGCTCGGTCTCCATCAGGATCCCGGCCTGCGGCTGAAAATGATCCAGGAAGCGCGCCACCGCAGCGGGGTAGTCGAGAGGCAGGTAGCAGCGCTCGACTTCCTTTCCGAACAGGGCTTCGCCCGTCTCGCGCCCCGTGGAGGTCATGTGCGTTACCAGGATGCGGTGGCGCGGATAGCGGGCGCGCAGTCCGTGAACGAGCGGCTCGGCAGCCCGGGTTTCCCCGACCGAAACCGCGTGCACCCAGATGAGCGGCGAGCCGCCGCGGGCGGAATAGAAGCCGAACCGCTCCGCGAGGTGCTTGAACTGGCCCGGTTGGCGGCGCGACCGCAGAAGCAAGTACAGCAACGCGAACGGCACCAGCAGAAACACGGCCAGGGTGTAGAGCAGCCGCATCAGGTTTGTTTTCATCCCTCCGGCGCGGCGCGCGTGGCCGCCAGCGCCGTTCCAACTCGTCCCCAAACATCGCTACCGCGCCTCCCAAGGACGGTCGGCCACTCAGGGAGAAGTCGGCTTCATACAAGTAGTTGGATCGGCGCTAGCCTACACCGAAACGCGCTTTGCGCATAGAATACCGGCGACCAACAACGATTCCAATTCAGGTACTTAACGTGGCCTGCCGCGGAACGGGAGCTGACGCTTGATATTGGTGACCGGAGGCGCCGGATTCATCGGCGCGAACTTCGTCCTCGATTGGCTGGCGACGGAAGGCTCGCCGGTCGTGAACCTCGACAAGCTGACCTACGCCGGCAACCTCGAGAACCTGGCGAGCCTGAAAGCGGACAAGCGGCACGTCTTCGTGAAGGGCGACATCAACGACCGCGCGCTGGTGGGGAAGCTGCTGCGCGAGCACCGGCCGCGCGCGATCGTGCACTTCGCGGCCGAAAGCCACGTGGACCGCTCGATACAGAATCCGGATGCTTTCATTCACACCAACGTCATGGGCACGTACGCGCTGCTCGAGGAGGCGCGCGCCTATTGGTCGGCCCTCAAGCCACCGGAAAGAGACGCCTTCCGCTTTCTGCACATCTCGACCGACGAAGTCTATGGCTCACTGGACCTGACCGCTCCGGAGTTCACCGAAACCACGGCGTACGCGCCCAACAGCCCGTATGCCGCGTCCAAGGCCGCCGCCGACCACCTGGTGCGGGCTTACCACCATACCTACGGCTTGCCGACGCTCACCACCAACTGCTCGAACAATTACGGTCCGTTCCAGAATCCGGAAAAGTTCATCCCCCTGATGATCCTGAACGGGCTGCGCGAGAAGCCCATGCCCATCTACGGCGACGGCAGCAATATCCGCGACTGGCTCCATGTCGGCGACCACTGCGCCGCGGTCCGCCGGGTGCTCGCCAAGGGCCGTCCCGGCGAGACCTACAACATCGGCAGCCGCAGCGAGATGGAGAACGTGGACGTCGTCAAGGCGATCTGCGCATTGCTGGACGAGGCGCATCCCAAGCGCGCCCCGCACGAAAAACTGGTGCAGTTCGTCAAGGACCGGCCGGGCCATGACCGCCGCTACGCCATGGACCCGCACAAGATTGAGAGGGAGCTTGGCTGGAAGCCCGCGCACAGCTTTGCGGCAGGATTGCGCAAGACGTTCGAGTGGTACCTGGACAACACCAAGTGGGCCGACAGCGTCATGAGCGGCGAATACAAGCGCTGGGTAGACGCGAACTACGCCAAGCGGGGACAGGCATGAAGGGCATCATTCTCGCGGGCGGCAGCGGCACGCGCCTGTATCCGGCCACGCAGGTCGTGTCCAAGCAGCTGCTGCCGGTGTACGACAAGCCGATGGTTTACTACCCGCTCAGCACGTTGATGCTTGCAGGTATCCGCGACATCCTCGTCATCTCGACGCCGCAGGACACGCCGCGCTTCGAGGAACTGCTGGAAGACGGCAGCAAGCTGGGAATCCGTCTCAGCTATAAGGAACAGCCCACGCCGGGAGGCCTCGCCCAGGCATTTCTCATCGGCAGGGAGTTCATCGGCAAGGATTCCGTCGCGCTGGTCCTCGGCGACAATATTTTCTACGGCCACGACCTCACAAGGCGGTTGACGGAGGCCGCAAGCCAGAAATCAGGGGCGACGATCTTCGCCTACCGGGTCACGGATCCCGAGCGCTACGGCGTGGTGGCTTTCGATCGTGGCGGCAAGGCCATCAGCATCGAAGAGAAGCCCCAGCACCCGAAATCCTCGTTCGCGGTCATCGGCCTCTATTTCTACGACAACCACGTCATTGACATTGCCTCCGCGCTCAAGCCCTCCGCGCGCGGCGAGCTCGAGATCACCGACGTCAATCTCGAGTACTTGCGGCGGAGCAACCTCAAGGTCATCACGCTCGGCCGCGGCGATGCCTGGCTCGACACCGGCACGCATGAGTCGCTGCTCGAGGCATCCCACTTCATCGAGACGATCGAACGCCGGCAGGGACTGAAGATCGCCTGTATCGAGGAAATCGCCTATCGCAGCGGCTGGCTCGGCAAGGGCCCAACCGGCAAGAACAGGCTGCTGTCCCTGGCGGAGCCGCTGGCGAAGAGCGGCTACGGCGAGTATCTCCGGCGCATCGCCCAGGAAGATTCTGACTGATGCAGGTCTTCCGCTCCGGGATCCCCGAAGTGCTGGTGATCGAGCCGCGAGTCTTCGGCGACGACCGCGGGTTCTTCTACGAGAGCTACAACGAGCGCGCCTTCGCCAAGGCGACCGGCCTCGACGTGCGCTTCGTGCAGGACAATCATTCGCGCTCGGCGCGCAACGTGCTGCGCGGCCTGCACTACCAGGTGCGCCAGCCCCAGGGGAAGCTCGTGCGCGCGAGCGCCGGGGAAATCTACGACGTGGCGGTGGACATCCGCCGCGGCTCGCCCAGCTTTGGCAAGTGGGTGGGGATCGTGCTGTCCGCGGCGAACCGGAAGTTGTGCTGGATTCCTTCCGGCTTCGCTCATGGCTTCCTCGTGACGAGCGATCACGCGGAAGTGCAGTACAAGACGACCGACTACTACGCACCAGAGCACGAGCGCTGCATCGCCTGGGACGACCGCGATCTCGCGATCTCGTGGCCAATACATGGCGAGCCCGTCCTCTCGGCGAAGGACCGGGCCGGCCGGCCGCTCAAGGAAGCCGAGGTCTTTCCTTGAGCGCGCGATTTACCATTTACGATTGACGATTTACGAGTCACGGTGCAACGCATCCTGCTAGCGGGCAAGAACGGGCAGGCCGGGTGGGAGCTGCGAACCGCGCTGGCCCCGCTCGGCACCGTAATAGCTCTCGACCGCAGTGAGATGGACCTGGCGAGCCCCGACTCGATCCGGCGCGCGATTCGTGACGCCAGACCGAAAGTCATCGTCAATGCCGCCGCCTATACCGCCGTGGACAAGGCGGAATCCGAGCCCGATCTTGCGATGCAGGTAAACGGCGTCGCTCCCGGCGTCATGGCCGAGGAAGCGAAGCGCCTGGGTGCCGTCCTCATGCACTATTCGACCGACTATGTCTTCGACGGCGAGCTCGGTCGCCCCTACACCGAGGACGACACGCCGAATCCCGTCAACACCTACGGCAGGACCAAGCTGGCGGGCGAACGCGCGATCGAGGCGGTCGGAGGAAAGCATCTCATCCTGCGCACGAGCGGCGTCTACAGCTCCCGCGGCAGCAACTTCGTGCTCACGATATTGCGCGCGGCGCGCGAGAAGGCGGAGCTGACGGTTGTGAACGACCAGCACGGCTCGCCGACCTGGGCGCGGGCCCTCGCCGCAGCTACCGCGAACCTGCTGCGGCAAGAGGAACGGCTTCCCGCTCGCAGCGGCATCTACCATCTATCGGCGGAAAAACATACGAGCCGATACGAGCTGGCGCAGGCGATCATCACCATCGCGCGCGAGATTTCCGGGCGGCCCGGCGGCTGGGCCGCCGTCAAGCCCATCCGCACCGACCAGTATGCTCCCCCGCCGCCGGCCAGGCGCCCGACCTGTCCGGCGCTCGCCATGGACAAGATCGGGCGGGACTTCGGGGTCAGAATGCAGGACTGGGAGAGCCAGCTGCGGAGTTTTCTGCGCGAGCTCGTTTCGACGGGAATAGGCGCTGCGGGACAGTAACACAGGACCGTTTTGAGCCTTCCCCGTGCGGGGTCGCGCCGATACCCGGTCACGGACCACCGATGGGCGGCCGGGGCCCGCCGCTGCACGTGTGGAATTCCACGTGGACCGATCAGCCCTATCTGATAGAATTTTAGCCTTTTCCAACAAGACGTTAACGACTCGCGGCGCAGAGAAGAAGCGATGGCCGGATCGAAGAAACCGATCGATGTGCTGCTGGTGAATCCCGGCAGCCGGGCGGCCGTGTACCAGGAGCTGGGCGACCGCTACTCGGCGATCGAGCCGCCGTCGCTCGCCGGGCTGTTCGCGACCTACCTGCGCAAGCACGGCCTCTCGGTCGGGATCGTGGACGCTCCGGCGCTGAACCTCAGCCCGGCCGGCGTCGCCGAGACCATCCGCGACAACTTCGAGCCCGCATTGATCGTGATGGTGGTGTACGGATTCCAGCCGTCCGCCTCCACCCAGAACATGACCGCGGCGGGGGAGACCTGCGCCGCGATCAAGGCGCTGCGCGCGGACTGGCGCATCATGATGACCGGAACGCATCCGGCGGCGCTGCCCGAGCGCACGCTGCTCGAGGAAAAGGTCGACTTCGTCTGCGATCGCGAAGGACCGGAGACGATCCTGCTGACGGCGCGGGCGTTGAAGGCCCGCTCGGGCGATTTCTCGAAAATACCGAGCCTGTGGTACCGCGACGGGGCGGCTGTCCGCTCGAACGCGCCCGGCGAGTTGATGGACGATCTCGACGGCGGGATGCCGGGCGTCGCGTGGGACCTGCTGCCGATGGACAAGTACCGCGCGCACAACTGGCACTGCTTCGAGCACATCCAGCAGCGCGAGCCGTACGTCTCGATGCACACCAGCCTGGGATGTCCCTACAAGTGCACGTTCTGCCTCAGAGAGGGGACGATCATCGTAACGGCGGAGGGCAGGAACAAGAGGATCGAAGAACTTGCCGTCGGAGATCGCTTATTGGCATGGGACGAGAAGACAAGAGAGATTGCAGAGACGCGGATAACCAAAACAGCATCACGGGTCGTTGATCGCCTCCTGCGAATCAGCATGTCATCCGGGGTAATGATTGAGGTGACGGACGAGCATCCCATTTACACGGAGCGCGGCTGGATCGAGGCCGGCCATGTTTCTACCAATGATCGAGTCTTGGTCATGGATACGTGGGACAAGAAAAGTTTTCAGATGAAAATGAACAATCCAATGCGTCGCGCTGATGCCGCGCGACGACAATCGGCGAGTCTCAAGCACGGCTACAGCACCGGAAAGTATGTTCCGTTCATGTCCACCTCGAAGGGACGCAAAGTAATAGCCGAGATCGCGCGGCAGCGGGCACTCAACGACAACCCAATGAAGCGGCCCGAGGTCGCCCTTGCGCCGACCCTAAGGAAGGCCCGCTCTGTCCGCATGAAGGAGTTGTGGGCAGATCCCAACCGGGCCGAAGCGTTTAACGCCACCCGGCCAACTGGCGAAAAGCATTCGCGTTGGGCTGGTGGTTTGTCGCGATATCCATGGCCACTCAAATTCAACGATTCGCTCAAGAGGCGAATCAGGAAACGTGACAATGAGACATGCCAAGAATGCGGGGCCAAAACGGGCCTGACGGTCCATCACATCGACTACGACAAGAATAACTGTGATGACTGCAACCTCATTGCGCTTTGCAGGCGATGCAATTCAAGAGCCAATAGCAACCGCCGCGAATGGCAGGCGAAATACAGCGCGATGCTATCGGCGCGGGGCCACTGCCCATCTTTTCAGGAAGTAATAAGTATTGAGGAACTGCTTGGCGAGTTCCGCGTATACAACTTCGAGTGCGCGCCGCACGACAACTATTGGGCCCACAGAATCCTGGTTCACAACTGCTGCATCAACGCGCCGTTCGGCAAGCCGTCCTACCGCCTGTGGTCGCCCGAAGCCGTGATCAAGGAGATAGACCTCCTGGTGGAGCGCTACGGCGTCAAGAACATCAAGTTCGTGGACGAGATGTTCGTGCTCAACCGCAACCACGTGCTCGGCATCTGCGACCGCATCATCGAGCGCAAGCACGACCTCAACATCTGGGCCTACGCGCGGGTGGACACGGTGAAGGACGAGTTCCTCGACAAGCTCGCCGGCGCCGGCTTCCGCTGGCTCGCGCTCGGCATCGAGTCAGGCAGCAAGCACGTGCGCGACGGCGTGGAGAAGGGCCGTTTCGGCTCGACCGATATCCTCAAGGTCGTGCGGAAGATCCAGGCCGCCGGCATCAACGTCATCGGCAACTACATCTTCGGCCTGCCCGACGACACCCGCGAGTCCATGCAGGAGACGCTCGACCTCGCGCTGGAGGCGAACTGCGAGTTCGCCAATTTCTACTGCGCGATGGCCTATCCCGGCTCGAAGCTCTACGGCATGGCCGTGGAGAAGCGCTGGCGGCTGCCCGACTCCTGGATCGGCTATTCCCAGCATGGCTACGAGACCCTGCCGCTGCGTACCGACGCGCTGACCAGCGCCGAGGTGCTGAAATTCCGCGACGACGCTTTCCATCGGTACTTCACCGATGACAGCTACCTCGCGCTGGTCAGACGCAAGTTCGGGGAGGAGGTCGTCGGCCACATCAAGGACATGACGAAGATCCGCCTCCGCCGCCGATTACTCGAACATGGAACAGCGTGGAACCCTGTTGTTACTACATAGCCGCCGATGGACGCCGAGAAAGGCTCGATCAAATTACCGAGAGAATCATCGGTTGCGTCCATCAATGCGTGAATTACCTCAAGGCAACGGGACTCCAGGTGTGCTTGCTGGTTAATTTTGGCCAGCCGAAAGCCACCGTCAAACGGGTCGTCTATGGTTTTTGAAGTCGTGCCTATTGAATTTCATCGGCGTCCATCGGCGTCCATCGGCGGCTGAAGATGATCATTTCAAGAACGCCTTTCCGGATCTCCTTCTTCGGCGGAGGAACCGACTATCCGGACTGGTACCGCCGGCACGGCGGCGCCGTGCTCGCGACCACCATCAACAAGTACTGCTATATCTCGTGCCGCTACCTGCCCCCGTTCTTCGACCACAAGTTTCGCGTCGTCTATTCCAAGATCGAGGATCGCAGGAACGTCGACGAGATCGTGCATCCGCCGGTGCGCGAGGCGCTGCGCTACCTGGGATTCGACAAGGGCGTCGAAATCCATCATGACGGGGACCTCCCCGCGCGCAGCGGGCTGGGGTCGAGCTCCTCGTTCACCGTCGGGCTGCTCAACGCGCTCTATGCCCTCAAGGGCGCGATGACGGACAAAGCCGATCTCGCGCGCAAGGCGATTCACATCGAGCAGGAGCGGCTCCAGGAGGCGGTCGGCTCGCAGGACCAGACCCTCGCCGCGTACGGCGGGCTGAACCATATCGAATTTCCGCGCAACGGCGAAATCAGCGTGCACCCGCTCACGCTGCACCCGGAGCGGCTGAAGGAGCTCAACGCGCACCTGATGTTGTTCTTCACCGGCATCAGCCGCACGGCCTCGGAAGTGGTCAAGGAGTATCTGCACGATATGCTGGCCAAGGAGCAGCAGCTCAAGCGTGCCGGGGAGATGGTGAACGAGGCGCTTGCCATCCTGCGCGCGGGAGGCGACCTCGCCCCTTTCGGCAGGCTGCTGCACGAAGCCTGGAAGCTCAAGCGCGGCCTCAGCCCCAGGATTTCCACGTCGTACGTCGACCAGGTCTACGAGGCCGGTCTCGCGGCCGGGGCCACCGGCGGAAAGCTCATCGGCGCGGGCGGCGGCGGCTTCGTGCTGCTCTTCGTTCAGCCGGAGAAGCAGCCGGCGGTCATGGAGCGCCTGCGCAAGCTCGTTCACGTCCCCATCAAGTTCGAGTTCTCCGGCAGCCGCATCATTTTTTTCGATCCGGAGGAGGATTTCACCGAGCAGGCGCAGAAGTGGGAGGAGCGCGCCCGGCGCGGACAACAGCCCGGGCCGGTGTCACTCGTCGATACCCACCCCGGGCTGCGCCCGATCACCGGGACCGAGAAGCCGTGAATCGTGAATCGCAAATCGTAAATCGAGTTCCCCTGGGGGCGCCCTGCCGATTCCCGATTCCCGATTTCCGATTCCCGGTCCATTGAGATGACCATCCGCTTCCGTTACACGGGCACGGGATTCAAAGGCTGGGAGGACCGCGCCCGAGGCTACGACCGCGCCTTCCTGCTGCGCCTGTTCCGCTCCATGCTGCGCATCCGCATCATCGAGGAGGAGATCGAGAAGCGCTATCACGAGGACCAGATGAAGACGCCGATCCACCTCGTGATCGGGCAGGAGGCAACCTCGGTCGGCTGCTGCGCAGCGCTCACCGACGCCGACCTCCTCTACAGCAGCCACCGCACCCACGGCAACTACCTCGCCAAGGGCGGCGACCTGAAGGCGATGCTCGCCGAGATGTTCTGCCGCGCCAACGGCTGCGCCGGCTCGCGCGGCGGCTCGATGCACCTCATCGACAAGAAGGTCGGCATGGCGGGGACCTCGGCCATCGTCGGCGGCGCGATTCCCATTGCCACGGGCGCCGCGCTCGCGGCACGGATGCAGAAGCTCGATCGCGTCTGCGTCGTTTTTCTCGGCGAAGCCGGCGCCGAAGAGGGCGTCACCTCCGAGAGCCTCAACTTCGCGGCGGTGAAGCGGCTGCCGGTGATCTACTTCTGCGAGAACAACCATTACTCGGTGCAGTCTCCGCTCGCGCCGCGCCAGTCCCCGGACCGCGTCGTCTGGAAATGGGCGGCCTCGTACGGGATGCCCGGCGTCCCGGTGGACGGCACCAACGTGCTCGCGGTGTACGAAACGGCGAAGGAAGCGGCGAAGCGCGCGCGCGAGGGGGGCGGCCCGACTTTCATCGAGGCGCAGGTATACCGCTTTCGCGCGCACGGCGGCGCCGGCGACGACAGCAAGACCGGCTACCGCGACGTGGCCGAGCGCGAGGCGTGGGAGACCCGCTGCCCGATCGCGACCTATGGCGATTTTCTGGGGGGCCGCGGCATGCTCGACGCGGCGGCTCGCAAGCAGATGGAAAGCGAGATTCTCGCGGAGGCGCTCGCCGCATTCGATCACGCGATGAACAGTCCCGACCCGGTCGAAGCCGACCTCTACCGCCACGTCTACGCCTCGTGAATCGTAAATCGTAAATGGTCAATCGCAAGAGCGCGAAGTCGATGTCGGTCCCGTTCGATTCACGATTCACGATTCACGATTCACGGTGTTTGTATGCCCTGGGATGAGGCCCTGGTCAACCGCCTCGTCTACGAGGCGCCCAATCCCGCCGAGGGGCGAGTACTGAGCTATCCGAAAGCGGTCAACGAGGCGCTCGCCATCGCCCTGCGGCACGATCCCTCGGTATTCGTGCTCGGCCAGGGCGTGGACGACCCCAGCGCCATGTTCGGCACGACCCGCGGGCTGAAGGAGCAGTTCGGCGCGGAGCGCGTGTTCGATACGCCGCTGTCCGAGGAAGCCATGATGGGCGTCTCCGCCGGGGCGGCGATGAACGGAATGCGGCCGGTCTACATGCACAACCGGCCCGATTTCATCCTCCTCGCCATGAACCAGCTCGTGACCCACGCCGCCAAGTTTCATTTCATGGACAACGGCCAGACCCGGGTGCCGATGGTGGTATGGGCGGCGATCGGGCGCGGCTGGGGCTCGGGGGCGCAGCACTCGCAGGCGATCCAGGGCATGCTGCTCGGCGTGCCGGGCCTCAAGATCGTGATGCCGAGCACGCCTTTCGACGCCAAGGGCCTGCTCCTCTCCGCGATCGAGGACAACAACCCGGTTCTCGTCTTCGAGCACCGCTGGCTCATGCGCAAGGACGGCATCGTGCCGGAGGGCCTCTATACCGTGCCGCTGGGCAAGGGCATCTATCGCAGGCGCGGCACCGATCTCACCATCGCCGGCGCCTCGCACACGCTCGAGCTCGCGCTGCAGGCCGCGAACAAGCTCGCCGGGGAGGATATCGACGCGGAAGTCATCGACCTGCGCACCGTGAAGCCGCTCGACGAGGCGATCGTCGAGGAATCGGTGCGCAAGACGGGGCGGCTGCTCGCGGTGGACACGGCGTGGGCGGCCGGCGGCGTGTGCGCGGAGCTCGGCTGCCTCGCCGCCGAGAAGTGGTTCGAGCACCTGCGCGGCCCGGTGCGGCGCATCGGGCTGCCCGACATACCGGCGCCCGCCGGCTACACGCTCGAGCAGTTCTACTATCCCGACGTCGAGCGCATCTCGCGGGTGATCCGCGACATGTGCGGCAAGTAATGTTCTACGACCTGGCCAGCAGCTCCTGGGGCCGCGAGGAGATCGACGCCGCCAAGAGCGTGATCGAATCGGGGCGCTACACCATGGGCGAGCACGTGCAGCGCTTCGAGGACGCGTTTCGCGCCAGGTTCGGCGTCAGGCACGCGCTGATGGTGGGCTCCGGCTCGGCGGCCAACCTGGTCGGCACCGCCGCGCTGTTCTACACGAAAGGCCGCCCGCTCCAGCGCGGCGACGAGGTGATCGTGCCGGCGATTTCCTGGGCGACGACCTACTACCCGCTGCAGCAATATGGGCTTCGGCTGAAGTTCGTGGACGTCGAGCTCGACACGCTCAACATCGACGTCGCGCAGGTCGAGCGGGCGCTGTCCCCGCGCACGCGCATGGTCGTGGCGGTCAGCATACTCGGCAATCCCTGCGCGCTCGACCGGCTGCGGGCGTTCTGCGACCGGCACGGCCTCTGCCTGTTCGAGGACAACTGCGAGTCGATGGGCGCGGCCGTGAACGGCAGGCTCGCCGGCACCTTCGGCGATATCGGCACTTTCAGCACGTTCTACTCCCACCATATCTCCACGATGGAGGGGGGGGTGCTCGTCACGGCCAACACCGAGCTCTACCACGTCGCGCGATCGATGCGGGCGCACGGCTGGACGCGCGACCTGCCGGAGGACACGCCCATCTACGACAAGCGCGACGACGATTTCTACGAGGCCTACCGCTTCATCCTGCCCGGCTACAATGCGCGCCCCCTGGAGATCGCCGGCGCGGTCGGCGTCGAGCAGCTGAAGAAGCTCGACGCCATGGTCGAGGCGCGCCGGCGCAACGCGGCGCTGTTCCAGAAGCTCTTCGCGCGCGACGAGCGCTTCATCATCCAGCGCGAGAACGGCAGGAGCTCATGGTTCTGCTTTACCATCATCCTCAACCCGGGGCTGCGCATCGAGCGCGCCAAAGTGATGGCGGCGCTGAAGAAGGCGGACATCGGCTACCGCATCATCACCGGCGGCAATTTCCTGCGGCATGATGTGATCAAGTATTTCGACTACGAGCGGGTGGGCGACATCAGGAACGCCGATATCGCGCACGACCGCGGCTTCTTCGTCGGCAACCATCCGCAGGACCTCACGCCCCAGATCGAGCGGCTGCGCGAAGTGCTCGACCGGGCTGCGCGATAGGATTGAGCCGCCGATGAACGCCGATAGACGCCGATAACAAATCAAGGACGAACACGCCCTTCCTGTATGCAAGCATCTGCGTTTATCTGCGTTTATCTGCGGTTTCATTCCGGCTGCGCGTGGAAGCGATAGTGCTCGCCGGGGGGCTCGGCACGCGGCTGCGCGCGGCGGTGCCGGACCTGCCCAAGCCGATGGCGCCGGTGAACGGGCGCCCCTTTCTCGAGCGCCTGCTCGATTACTGGATCGGGCAGGGGGTCAAGCGGGTCATCCTCTCGACCGGCTACCGGCACGAAGCGATCCAGGAGCACTTCGGCAAGGCCCATCGCCGCGTCCCGATCCGCTACGCCGTCGAGGAGCGTCCGCGCGGCACCGGCGGCGGCCTGCTGCTCGCCGCGGAGGCCCTGTCGCGGCGCGAAACCTTCCTGGTCGTGAACGGCGATACCTGGTTCGAGGTCCCGTTGAAGACGCTCGCCGGATTCCATGCATCGCACCAACCGGACGTGACACTGGCTCTTATCCGCTCGCCGCAGGAGGGCCGCTACGCGGGCGTCCATGTCGGCAAGGACGGCGAGGTGCTCGCCTTCGGCGCGGGCGAGAAGGGCGGCCTCGCCAACGGCGGCGTCTATCTCATGGAATGGAGCCTGCTCGAGAGCGGTCCGCAGCTCGCGTCCGCGCCCCTCTCTCTCGAGGAGGATATACTCCCGTTGGCCTTGCGCGGGAAGAAGCGCGTGTACGGACTGGAATGCGGCGGACGTTTCCTCGACATCGGCGTGCCGGAAGACTATGCCCGCGCCGGCGCCATGCTCGGCGCCCCGCCCGCAACAGCGTGACGGGCGGGAGTTGGCAGTTGGCAGTTATCAGTTGGCAGTAACTGCAAACTGCCCACTGCAAACTGCAAACTTGACGAGTCACAAGAGCTGGATATGAGCTATCGCATCCTCGTGACGGGCGGCGCCGGTTACCTCGGCTCGACGCTGGTGCCCGAGCTGCTCGCGGTCGGGCACAAGGTCACCGTGCTCGACAATTTCATGTACAACCAGAACAGCCTGGCGCACGTCTGCCATCACCCGGGCTTCGAGGTCGTGCGCGGCGACGTGCGCGTCGAGGGAACCGTGCTGCCGCTGCTCAAGCAGGCGGACGTCGTCATCCCGCTTGCCGCCTACGTCGGCGCGCCGCTGTGCGACCGCGACCCGGTCGGCGCGACCACCACCAACCACGACGCCATCGTGGCGATGCTGAAGCACGTGAGCCCGCACCAGCGCATCCTCATGCCCACCACCAACAGCGCCTACGGGACCGGAGATCGCGACAACCATTGCACCGAGGAGTCTCCGCTGCGCCCGATCTCGCACTACGCGATCGAGAAGGTCAAGGTGGAGAAAGCCCTCATGCAGCACCCCGCCGCCACCAGCTTCCGCCTGGCAACCGTGTTCGGCATGTCGCCGCGCATGCGCATCGACCTGCTGGTGAACGATTTCACCTGGCGCGCGGTCCACGATCGCTTCGTCGTGCTGTTCGAGGCGCACTTCAAGCGCAACTACCTCCACGTGCGGGACGTCGCGCGCGCCTTCCTGCACGCGATCGACAACTACGAGAAGACCAACGGCCAGATCTTCAACGTCGGGCTGTCGGACGCCAACGTGTCGAAGAAGGAGCTGTGCCAGGTCATCCAGCGGCACGTGCCGGACTTCACGTTCATAGAAGCCCCCGTCGGCCGCGACCCCGACCAGCGCAACTACGTCGTGTCCAACGCCAAGATCGAGGCTACGGGATACCGCACGCAGGTTTCCCTCGACGCCGGCGTCCGCGAGCTGATCAAGGGCTACGCGATGCTGCGGAATACGGTGTACGGCAACGTCTAGAACCCGTGAATCGGAAATCGTCAATCGTCAATCGCGAAAACAAGGTCAGCCTCCATCGAGGGGAGACCACCGATTCCCGATTCACCATTCACGATTCACGCCATCTGTGAAGTTCCTGAAGCGCAGCACGCGGCAGACCCCGAAGGTAAGCCTGATCCTCCTCGACTGGAGCGTGCGGGAGAGCTTTCACCTGCTGCACTATCTCGGGCGCCAGGACGTGGCGCGGGATGACTTCGAGGTCATCCTCATCGAGTACTACTCCAGGGTGTCGGATGCCGTCCGCAAGTTCGAGGACCAGGTGGATACCTGGCTGCTGCTCGAGATGCCCGAGGACTGCTATTACCACAAGCACCTGATGTACAACGCGGGCATCGTGGCGGCGCGCGGCGAAATCTGCGTGATCTGCGACTCGGACGCGATGGTCAAGCCGGGATTCATCCGCGCCATCATCGAGGTGTTCGGGAAGGAACCGGAGGTGGTCCTGCACCTCGACCAGTTCCGCAACAACCGGCGTGATTTCTACCCCTTCAACTTCCCGAGCTTCGAGGCGGTCGAGGGCGAGGGCTGCATCAACAACGCCGGCGGCAGGACCGCCGGCATCCTTGACCGCCGGGACCCGATCCACAGCCGCAACTACGGCGCCTGCATGTGCGCGCGCCGCTCCGACCTGATCGGCATCGGCGGCGCCGACGAGCACGTGGATTTCGTCGGTCACATCTGCGGGCCCTACGACATGACCTTCCGGCTGGTGAACCACGGCCGCAGGGAGCTGTGGCACCCCTCCGAATTCATGTACCACACCTGGCACCCGGGTCAGGCCGGCGTGGACAACTACCTCGGCCCGCACGACGGCCGCCACGTATCGACCACCTCCCTCGCGGCCCTGAGCGCGCGGCGCGTGCGGCCCCTGCTTGAGAACCCTGCTCTGCGGCGGCTGCGGGAGCATCCCGATACGCCGGTGGATGCGCTGCTGCCTGCGTTGATCCGGCCCGAAGGGCCTGCCGAATGGCGGCGCGCGAAGCTGGAGGGCGGGGCGGTGGCGCCGCGGTTCGACGACCACGACCTGCACGTCGGCTACTACAAGGGCTATTCCCTCTACAAGGACGGCACACTGTTCTATGCCCACCTCTCGATCGAGCCGCACCGGGGTCGCCGGGAAGTGGGGGGTCATTCCCGCTGCTTCGAGGCGGCCACGCTCGACGAAGTCAAGGCCGGCATCCGCGCGGATGCATCGCTACGGACCCGGCTCGCCATCCTTCTGGCGAAGGTATTCGTCGTCCCCTGGCAATGCGCCCATTACCTCAAGCGGCGGAAACTGGGCCTGCTGCAATCCGCCGGACGGCAGGGCGCAATCGGCCCGCAAACTTCGCTCGGCGCGCGCCTGAAGCAGCGGCTCGTGCAATTTGCCGTGGAAAGCCGGGCGATCGCGGACTCGCTCGCCGACCTCGTGCCCAACCTGCGGCGTCTCGCGGCAGGCGATCCCGGGCAGACCCCCGCGCGCGTGGTGGTCGGCGACCTGCGGACCGAGGTCTATCTCAGGTTGCTGCGCGCTGCGGGAGCGATCCCGCAGGTGCGGCTCGAGCGCGCGGAACGCGACGAGCAGGTCGAGCGTATCGTCGCCGAGTCGGCCGACCGGGACAGCCCCCAGCGGCTGATCCTCACCCGCAGCGTCTACTACTGCGCGTATCCCCTCGTCGCGGCGCTCCATCTCGCGCGCGCGTTCACCGTCCTGTGAAGCCGTGAGCCGTGAAGCGTGATTCGACCGTCGGCGTGAGTTCCGGTCGCAGCCTGGCGCAGCTGGCGGAGCTTCTCTACGTGCTGGTGCGCAAGGAGCTGAAGGCGCGCTACAAGAATCGCTTCCTCGGCTACGTGTGGGCGCTCGCGAACCCGTTTGCGTTCGCCTTCGTCTACTGGATCGCGTTCAAGTTCATCATGCGGCTGGAGATCGACAATTACTCGCTTTTCCTCATCACCGGCATGTTCCCGTGGGTGTGGATGAGCGTGGGGGTGACCGGCGCGACCCGCAGCTTCGTCGTCAACGCCTCGCTCATCCGGAAGGTCAACCTGCCGCGCGCGATCCTGCCGCTCGGCAACGTGGCGCAGGAAATGGTGCACTTCGGGTTCGCGCTGCCCGTCATCATGGGGTTCCTCTGGTTCACCGGCGGGATCCGGCCCAATCCGTCCTGGCTCTGGCAGGTACCGGCGCTCATCGCGCTGCAGGTCGCGTTCGTCTATCCGCTGGCCCTTTCGCTCGCGCTCGCCAACGCCTACGTCCGCGATGTCGAGTATCTGGTCGGCATCGGCTTCTCGCTCATGTTTTTCGCGACGCCGATGGTCTATCCGATCGCCCTGGTACCCGAGGCCTACCGCCACTGGTTCGAGCTGAACCCGCTGCACGCCCTCATGCAATCATGGCGCTCCGTGTTCCTGCAGGGCACGCTCGAGCCCCGCCATCTCGCCTACGCCCTCGCCTTCGCCGTGCTGGCCGGAGTCATCGCTTGGTGGCTCCATCGCAAGCTCGCGCCGCGCATCGGGGAGCTCGTATGACGCACGCGGTGGTCTGCGAGGGCGCCTGGAAGACCTACCAGCGCTACCGGCCCGTCGGCGTGAAGACCCTGCTGCTCGGCGGCAGCCCGCCGGCGGACACCGGCTTCGCGCGCGAATGGGCGCTCGCCGAAGTGAGCTTCCAGGTCCCCCGCGGCCGCAGCTTCGGCGTGATCGGCGCGAACGGCAGCGGCAAGACCACGCTGCTCTCGATACTGCTCGGCACGGTACAGGCGGACCGCGGGCGCGTCAGCTTGAACGGCCCCGTCGCCTCGCTGCTCGAGCTCGGGGCGGGCTTCCACAGCGACCTGACCGGCCGGGAGAACGTGGTCCTCTATGGATCCATCCTCGGGATGCGGCTCGCCGAGGTCCGGCGCCGCTTCGAGCGGATCGCCGGGTTCTCGGAGCTGGAAGGCGCGATGGATCAGCCCCTGCGCACCTATTCCGCGGGCATGATCGCGCGGCTCGGCTTTTCCATCATGATCCACTCCGCGGCGGAGATCCTGCTCATCGACGAAGTGCTGGCGGTGGGCGACGCGGGCTTCCAGGTCAAGTGCCGCCAGGCGTTGCGCGAATTCCGGGACCGCGGCGGCACCCTGGTCATCGTCTCCCACAACATGAAGGAACTGTCCGGGATCTGCGACGATGGGGTCTGCCTCGACCTCGGGCGCGTGGTCGACGCCGGCCCGATGGCGGGCGTGGCCGCGCGCTACGAGGAACGCGTGGCGAGGGGGGCGAATGTCCGCGCCTGAGCGCAGTCCGCGGCAGCTGCTGGAATTCCTGTACCTGCTTGCGCGCATGGAGCTCAAGTCGCGCTACAAGGGCCGCCTGCTGGGGTTCGTGTGGGCGGTCGGAACCGTCTTCGCGATCGCGTTCGTGTTCTGGATCGCATTCAAGGTCATCATGCGGGTGGACGTCGCCAACTACTCCGTCTACCTCGTCACGGGACTCTTTCCCTGGGCGTGGATGAGCGCCGGCGTGATCGGCGCCGCCCGCAGCTTCGTCGGCAACGCCCCCCTGGTGCGGGAAATGGGCCTCGCGCACGGCATACTGCCCTTGAGCAACGTCGTGGCGGAGATGATGCATTTCACGCTCGCGCTGCCCCTGGTCCTCGCCTGGGTGGTGCTGCCGGGCGACCATCCGCCGGCCGCATCGTGGCTGTGGCAGATCCCGTTGATGATGGCGCTGCAGCTGGCCTTCGTCTATCCGCTGGCCCTGGCGTGCGCGCTGCTCAACGCCTTCGTGCGCGACGTGGATTATTTTCTCGGCATCGGCTTCCTGCTGCTGTTCTTCGTGACGCCGATGGTCTACCCCGTCTCCATGGTGCCCGAGGCGCTCGCCCGTTATTTCGAGCTGAACCCGTTCCACGCGCTGATGGCTGCGTGGCGCTCCGTGCTGCTGCAGGACACGCTCGACCTGGCGCGGGCCGGCTACGCGCTGGCGGTCGCCGCCGCGGCGGGCGCCGCCGCCTGGCTGCTCTACCGCCGGCTCGGGCCGCGCGTCGGAGAGGTGGTATGACGCACGCGGTGGTATGCGAGGACCTGTGGAAGTCGTACCGCGTCCGCCGGCCCCTTGCGCTGAGGGGCATGGTGCCCGGCGGGGTCGCGCGCGATACGCGCTTCGCGCGCCACTGGGCGCTCTCCGGCGTCAACCTCATCGTGACCCGCGGCCAGGCGCTCGGCGTGATCGGACCCCACGGCAGCGGGAAAACCACGCTGCTCGCGACACTGCTCGGCACGGTGCAGCCGGACCGCGGGCGGGCGCGCATCAGCGGCCGCGCGGCGTCGCTGCTCGAGCTGGGAGCGGGCTTCCAGGGACATCTCACCGGCCGCGAAAACGTCTATCTCTACGGCTCCGTCCTGGGCATGACGCTGGAGGAGATCCGCAGCCGCTTCGACCGCATCGCGGAGTTCTCGGAGCTGGAGGCAAGCCTCGGCCGGCCGCTGCGCGGGTATTCCGCGGGCATGATCGCCCGCCTGCGTTTTTCCGTCATCATCCACTCGCCGGCCGAGATCCTCCTCGTCGACGACGTGCTCACCGTCGGCGACGCGCGCTTCCAGCGCAAGTGCCTCGACGCGCTGCGCGAATTCAAGCGGCGCGGCGGCACGCTCATCCTCGTGTCCCACGACATGGAGGAGATCGCGAGCCTGTGCGACGACGCCATCTGTCTCGACTTCGGCAGCGTGGTGGACGCCGGGCCGGCGCGGGAGGTCGCCGCCCGCTACCAGGATCGCGCCCTGGATCCGGGCCTCGCGCAGGCGCTGGGCATGAATACCCGCATCTCGCTGCTGCTGCCGACGCGGGGACGCGCCGAGCTGCTGCGCCGTTTCCTGGAAAGCGTGCTCGCGCGCAGCGAGCGCCCGGACCTGGTGGAAGTCGTCGTCTACGCGGACGAGGACGATCCCTCGAGCCACGGCTTGCAGGTGGAGGGGCTCGAGGTCCGCACCATCGTCGGGCCGCGCGCCTCCATGGGGGACTACAACACGGCCTGCCTCGAGCGCTCCCGGGGCGACATCGTGGTGCTGGGCAACGATGACGTCGTGATCCAGACGCGCGGCTGGGACAGGAAGCTGCGGGAGATGCACGCGGCGATGCGGGACCGGGTCTACCTCGCCTACCCCAACGATCTGTTCAAGGGCCGCGGCTTGAGCGCCTTCCCGATCCTCTCGCGCGCGGCGTGCCGGTTGCTCGGCGAGCCGTTCCCGCGCGCCTACCGCGGCGCCTTCATCGACTATCACCTGCTCGACATCTTCAAGCGGCTGGAGCGGCACGGCCATCCGCGGCTGATCTACCTCGAGGACGTGGTGTTCGAGCACATGCACTACCGCACCGGCAAGGGGGATTTCGACGAGATCTACGGCAGGCGCGACCGCTTCGGCGACGACGCCACGTTCCTGCGGATGCGCGACGAGCGCAACGCCGCCGCGCAGCGCCTGCTCGTCGCGATCGAAGGCGAAAACGCCCGCCGCGCGCAGGCAGCGGCCGTCCCGGCGACGCCGCCGGAGCTGCTGAAGGTGAGCCTGCTCGACCGCGAGCTGCCGGTATCGTGGCGGCTGCGCCTCTTCGTCTGGTTCCTCGCCCGCAATCTTGCCCGCCTCGTTCTGGGCCGCGGGCCGCAGGCAACCGCACCCGGCAAGCAATCATGACTCCGCACGCCGGCGTGGTCCTGGCCTGCCACGAGGCATTTCGCGACCGGCACGAGCTCTGGGCCGAAACGCCGATCCGGGCGGAAGACGGCACGACGGGACGATCCACTATCTGGTTCGTGCAGGTCTAGCGCCGATCCACGTGGAATCCGCCAGTCCTTACCGGCCGCTCGTCGTCGGCGCTCCGCGCAGCGGCTTCGCGCTGCTCGCGAGCGTGCTGATTCATTTCGTGCCGCTCGCGCCGGGCAAGCTCGACCTGCGCCAGCGC
>JBIOVQ010000074.1:0-5646 GCA_044867805.1 Burkholderiales bacterium
GACCCTGGTGGAGCCGACCCTGTTCGGCTACGCCAAGGGGTCGTTCACCGGGGCCACCACGTCGCGGGCGGGCTATTTCGAGGACGCCAAGGATTCCACCCTGTTCCTGGACGAGATCGGCGAGCTGCCGCTGGAGCTGCAGGCGAAGCTGTTGCGCGTGCTGGAAAACGGCGAGTACCAGCGCGTCGGCGAGACGCAGAGCCGCGTCTCCAATGCGCGGGTGGTGGCTGCGACCAATCGCGACATGCGGCAGGAGATCCGCGCCGGCCGCTTCCGCTCCGATCTCTACCACCGCCTGTCGGTGTTCACCATCAGCGTGCCGCCGCTGCGCGATCTCGGCGAGGACAAGCGCGCGCTGCTCGATCACTACCGCGATTTCTACGCGCGCCAGGCCCGCGTGAGCCCATTCGAGTTCGACCCCGCCGCCGCCCAGGTCTGGCTCGAATACAGCTTCCCCGGCAACGCGCGCGAACTCCGCAACATCGTGATCCGCCTCACCACCAAGCACGCCGGCAAGCGCGTCGGCGCGGCCGAACTGCAGTCGGAGCTGGATACGGAGAGCCTCGACGTCCAGTTGCCCGGCCTCGCCGCCGGCCAGGACTTCAAGGCCGTGCTCGACGCCGCCCGCCGCCACCTCCAGCTGCACAAGAACTTCCATCTCGACAACACCCTGTCTCAATGGGAGCGGGGCTACATCGAGGCGGCGCTCCTGATCACCCAGGGGAACCTGACCCAGGCCGCTAAGATGCTTGGCATCCACCGCACCACGCTCTACAGCAGGATGCAAAGCTACGGGGCGCCGGAAGACGCTGAGAAGGCGCCGCGGCCGGCGTCGAAGTGATCCGGGACTGGCACGATGTACTACAACCACTTCGGATTGACCCAGGCGCCGTTCAAGATCACTCCCAACACGGAGTTTTTCTTCAACGGCGGCAACCGCGGTGCGATCCTCGAAGCGCTGATCTATGCCATCACCCATGGCGAAGGCATCATCAAGGTGACCGGCGAGGTGGGCAGCGGCAAGACCATGCTGTGCCACATGCTGCCGAAACGGCTCCCGCCGCACGTCGAGACGGTGTACATCGCCAACCCGAGCGTGTCGCCCGAGGAGATCCTGCACACCGTCGCTTTCGAGCTGCAGCTCGCGGTGGACCGCGGCGCGCCCCGCCTGGAAGTCATGCAGGCGCTGCACGATTTCCTGCTCAAGCGCTACGCCGAGGGCAAGCGCGTGGTGGTTTTCGTCGAGGAGTCGCAGAGCATGCCGCTCGCCACCCTCGAGGAGATCCGGCTGCTCTCCAACCTGGAGACGAAGAACGACAAGCTCCTGCAGATCGTTCTCTTCGGCCAGCCCGAGCTGGACGACAATCTGAGGCAGCCCCATATCCGGCCGCTGCGCGAGCGCATCACTCACAGCTTCCGGCTCGAGCCGCTGGCGCCGGGAGAGATCCGCGAGTACCTGATGTTCCGGATGCGCGCGGCGGGCTACCGCGGGCCCGACCTGTTCTCCAGCCCGGTGGTGAGCAGCATCGCGCGCGCCTCCCTCGGACTCACCCGGCGCGTCAACCTGATAGCGGACAAGGCCCTGCTCGCGGCGTTCTCGGAGAACACCCACACCATCCGGCCCCGCCACGTTGAGGCCGCGGTGCGTGACAGTGAGTTCAGCCAGCAGCCGCGCGGGCGCACCGAATCGCGCTACCTGTGGGGCGCGGCCCTGGTCGCGGCCGGCGCGGTGGTCGGAATAGGCGTCTACGCCCTGCTCCAGCAGGTGACGGAGCGTCCCGCGGCCGCAACGAGCACGCCCCAACCCGCCACCGCAGGTGTCAGGGAATCGGCACGACCGCCGAAGAAGGCGACGCGCCCCGTCACCCCGGTCGCCCCGCAGGCGCCCACCCCCATTCCGCGCGCCGTCGCTGCCGCGGCTGGCGCCTCCACCCTTCAGGCACAGGACTTGCGGGTGGGCACGGAGGATCTGGTCGAAACGAGGATCGCGGCGACCCGGGAATGGCTGGCGAACGAGGCACATTCCACGTACAGCATCCAACTCTTTGGCACCCACGACGCGCAACTGCTCAAAACACACCTTAACGACTTAGCCAAGTCCGTTGAAATGAATAAGATTTTTGTGTATCGTACTTTGGCTAGACAGAAGCCGTCGTTGACGGTGCTTTACGGCCGCTTCGGCGACCGCCAGGCTGCGCAGGAAGCGCTCGATCGGCTGCCGGAATCGCTCAAGGCGAACCAGCCGATTCTGCGCACCGTAAACGGCATACGCGCCGAGATAAGGCAGCATGAGGCGTCCTGATCGTCACGCGCGCCCGATAATGCAGCGGGACGAGTCGGGGAGCCGGGGAGAAACGATGGTTTCGCGATCGACCACGCCGTGCATCGCGGTGCGCCCCGCGCCCGTCTGTCGTGTCGCGCTCCCGGCGCTTGCGCTCATCTGCCTTTTCCCCGGCTGCTACAACATCAAGCCGCACCTGCCCCAGTCCGAGGGACACATCACCAAGCAGCAGGTGAAGGCCGAGGAGCCGTCCAAGGCCATCCCGCCGCCGGCGCGCGTGAGCGAGTTCCTGCCGCCTCCGAAGCCGGCGGTGAAGCCGCAGACCTACAGCGTGGTGGTGAGCGAGGTGCCGGTGAAGGACCTGCTGATCGCGCTCGCGCGCGACACCCGGCAGAACATCGACGTGCATCCAGGCATTACCGGGCTCGTCAGCCTGAACGCGATCAACGAGACTTTGCCGGTGATCCTCGAGCGCGTATCCAAGCAGGTGAATCTGCGCTACCGCATGGAGAACAACACGATCATCGTGTCGCCCGACACCCCGTACGTGAAGACCTACCGCGTCAACTACGTGAACATGGCGCGCGAGACCAGCTCGACGATCGGTGTCACCGGCGAGCTCACCGTCGTCGGCGGCACGGGCGGCGGCGCCGGGGGGGGAACCGGCACCAGCGGGTCCAATACGGTGGTGCGTACCGTTTCGAAGAACGATTTCTGGGACCAGTTGCGGGACAACATCCGCTCCATCCTCAACTCCACCCGGCTGCAGAGCCTCAGCGCCGACGCCAAGGCCGAGCGCCTCGCGCTGGTCAGGCAGGAGCAGGAACTGAGGGTCAAGCAGATGGAGGCGGCCAGCCGCGCCGGCCAGGGCGCGCCGACGCTCGCCACCTCGGTCATATCCGCCCCCGGCAGCAGCCAGCAGCAGGCTACGCTGCTGCCCGATGACGTCGTGGTGAACGCGGTTTCCGGCACCGTGACGGTCAACGCGACCGAGAAGCAGCACGCGCTGGTCCAGGCCCACATCGACGGTATCGTCAACGCCATGCAGCGCCAGGTGCTGATCGAGGCCACCATCGTCGAAATCCAACTTTCCGAGAAGTACCAGGGTGGCGTCGACTGGAGCCGGCTGCCGGTGACAGGCGGCCCCACCCTCCAGCAGAGCACGCTCAAAGGTTTCGGCACCGGACTGACCCAAGGCACCGCCAGCTTCTTCCAGATCGGCTATGTGGACGCGAATTCGCCGCTCGGCAACATCAGCGCTACGATCCAGCTGCTCCAGGAGTTCGGCAACACGCGCGTGCTGTCCAGCCCCAAATTGATGGCGCTCAATAACCAGACGGCTTTGCTCAAGGTCGTCGACAACATCGTCTACTTCGAGGTCAGCTCATCGACTTCCCAAGGGGTGCAGGGCAGCACGCTGGCGACCTTCACGACCACCGCGAAGACCGTCGCGGTCGGCGTGGTGATGAGCGTGACCCCGCAGATCAACGAGGACGGCCGGGTTTCGCTCACTGTGCGGCCCACGGTGACCCGGCTGCGGCCGGAACAACCCTTCGTGAACGATCCGAATCCGGCGCTGGCCAATCCATGCGGCACCCCCGTGCCCATCGGCGGCTGCGCCATACCGCCCATCCAGAACCAGGTCCCGCAGATACAAGTACGGGAAATGGAGTCCGTGCTGATGGTCGGCAGCGGCCAGACAGTCGTGCTGGGCGGGCTCATGCAGGATGAGGCCAGGCGCAACCGGCAGCAGATCCCGGGCGCGGATGCGCTCTCCGCAGCGGGCGAGTTGCTCCGCTTCCGCGACGAGCAGGTGGGCAAGTCGGAGCTGATGGTCTTCCTGCGGCCGATCGTCGTCGCCAACCCGACCCTCGAGAGCGACGAGCTCAGGTTCTACCAGCGCTTCCTGCCGAAGCCGGAGGCCTCCCCTCCGCCAGCCGAGAGTCCCGGCGCCGCGCGATGAGCCTCTTGATGAAGGCCTTGGAAAAGGCCGCCAAGGACCGGAGCGATTCCCGCGTCGAGCCGGTTCAGCCTCCCGTTTCCGCCACCGCTCCCGCGGCGGCACCGGCGGCGGTGACGAGGAGCGAGCTTACGCTGGAGCCGATCGCTGCCGAAGCGCCGTCCCAGCCGCCGCCGGAGACGGCCGCTCCGCGCGCCACCTCGCCGGTACGGCCACCCGCCGCAGCGGCGACCCCGGCGCGCGAGCCGGCGCAAGCGCAGGCGGGCGTCGTCATGCCGGCCGGCGGCACCGGCCACGCTGCCGATGACGAAGGCATCGTCGACTATCTGCGCGCTCATCCCCTGCTGGTGCTCGGGCTGCTGGCCGCCGTCTTTGCGGCGGGATTCGGTGTCTACGTGTATTTCCAGATCGCGCGTCCCGGGGTTTCCGTCGGACAGCCGCCGCTCGCTCCGAAAGGGGCGCTCCCGCCACTGGTCGAGGCCCCGCGCGCTGCGGTACCGGCCGCGCTGCCGGAACCGCTGCCCGCCGCGCCGCTGCTGCGTGAGGCGGCGGCCGAGTCGTCCACCGCGCGCCGCCAGAAGCCGGCTCCGGCGGCTGCCGAAGAGTCGGCGCCGCGCAGTACCGTCAGGGTCAGCCGCGGCGATGCGGCGCCCACCGTGAATCCGCTGCTCGCCCAGGCCTACGCGGCGTTGCAATCCGGGCAGCTCGACCAGGCCCGGCGCAATTATGGCCAGGTCGCGAGCGCCGAGCCGAAGAACGTCGACGCGCTGCTTGGATTGGCCGCGATCGCGGTCCGCATCGGCGACAACGAGGAAGCAACGCGGCGCTACCTGCAGGTCCTGGAAATCGAGCCCCGGCACGCCCTCGCGCAGGCCGGACTGATCGCGCTGCTCGGGCGCGCGGACCCGGCGGCGGCCGAATCGAGATTGAGGCACCTGATCTCGCTGGAACCTGCGGCGTATCTCTACTTCGTCCTCGGCAACCTGTACGCGGACCAGTCGCAATGGGCGCCAGCGCAGCAGGCCTATTTCCAGGCCCACCACCTCGACCCGGCCAATCCCGATTACGCCTACAACCTCGCGGTCGGGCTCGAGCACGTGAGCCAGCCCAAGCTCGCTCTCGGCTACTACCGGCGCGCCCTGCAGCTCGCATCCGCCAAGGGCCGCGCCAACTTCAATATTTCGCAGGCCCAGGAGCGCATCGGCAATCTCGCCGCGCAGGTGGAATAGCCGGCCGGAAGCGGTCCTCCTGTCTTCCCCATGGCCGAACAGCGTAAGAAACTCCGGTTGGGCGAGCTGCTGGTACAGCAGGGGCTGATCACTACCGACCAGCTCTCCATCGCGCTCGCCGAGCAGCGTCACAACAACATCCCCATCGGCCGCCTCCTGGTGCGGCTTGGCTTCGT
>JBIOVQ010000075.1:0-13022 GCA_044867805.1 Burkholderiales bacterium
TCGGTGCGTGAAGTGACCGGCAAGCCGATCAAGTTCGCGGGCGTGGGCGAGAAGCTCGGCGCGCTGGAGCCGTTCCACCCCGACCGGATGGCTTCGCGCATCCTCGGCATGGGCGACGTGCTTTCGCTTATCGAGGACGTGCAGAAGAGCGTGGACCGCGAGCAGGTGGAGAAGCTCGCGGCCAAGGTGAAGTCGGGCAAGGACTTCGATCTCGAGGATTTCAAGCAGCAGGTCGCGCAGATGAAAAAGATGGGCGGGTTGTCCGCGCTCGCGGAGAAGCTCCCCGGCAACCTCGCCCAGCTTGCCCAGGGCGCGCCCAACATGGACGACAAGGCGATCGGCCGCATGGAGGGCATCATCAACTCGATGACTCCGCAAGAGCGCGCGCGCCCCGACCTCATCAAGGCATCACGCAAGCGGCGCATTGCCGCCGGCGCCGGCGTGAGCGTGCAGGAGGTGAACCGTCTGCTCAGCCAGTTCGAGCAGGCGCAGAAGATGATGAAGATGATGGCGAAGGGCGGTATCGCCAAGATGATGCGCAGCATGAAGGGCATGTTCCCGGGGATGCGGTGATTCCCATCAGCCGTCAGTCGTCAGCCGTCAGCCGTCAGTCCCCGCCGCAATCGTGAGCGAACCCGCGAGAATCCCGGCGCTCGCGCCTTTTCAAGTCCGCAATTACCGTTTCCAGTGGCCCGCCGACCTGGCGACGTCGTGGGCCTTCGAGATGGAACAGCTGATCCTGGGCTGGTACGTGCTGGTCGAGACGCAATCGGTGTTCATGCTCACCGTGTTCGCGTCCCTGCTCTACATCGGCACGCTGCTCGCGCCGATCTCCGGCGTCATCGGCGACCGCATCGGCAACCGCAACCTGCTCGGCGCGATGCGCGGCCTCTACACGATTCTCGCGGCGACCCTCATGACTCTCGCTTTCCTGGACGCCGTTACGCCGACGATCGTGCTCGCCATCGCCACGGTGCTGGGCCTGGTGCGGCCGTCGGACATCGGGGTACGCGCCGCCCTTGTCGGCGAAACCATGCCCGCCGACCGCCTGATGGGGGCGATGAGCATCCAGCGCACGACTCTGGATTCTGCGCGGATCTTCGGCGCCCTGACCGGCGCGGGTCTCGTGGCGACGCTCGGGATGGGACCCGCGTACCTTTTCGTCGTCAGCTTCTACGCGACGAGCTGCCTGCTGATCTTTCGGGTGGATAACGCGCATCGCGCGCACCATCGAGCGGGAAGCGCGGGCGGCGGAGATCGCCCGTCGCCCTGGCGCGACCTCGGCGAAGGGCTCGCCTACGTCTGGAATACGCCGCATCTCCTCGCGATGATGTGCCTCGCCTTCCTCGTCAACATGACCGCGTTTCCGCTTTTCAACAGCCTGATGCCGTACGTGGCGAAGGAGGTCTACGGCGCCGACCAGACCGTCCTCGGATACATGGTCGCGGGGGCGGCGTTCGGCGCGCTGGCAGGCTCGATCGGGCTGAGCCGCCATGGAGGCGCCATCCGCGCGGGGCGCGTGATGATCGTCTTTTGCGCGGCCTGGTACGCGATGCTGCTCGCGTTCGCGCACACGCAGCATCCCGGCGCCGGCATCCCGCTGCTGGTGCTCGCCGGCTGCGCGCAGAGCCTCGGCATGGTCCCGATGACGGCGCTCCTGCTGCGCACTTCCGACGCCCGCTTTCACGGGCGCATCATGGGTATCCGGATGCTGGTGATTTACGGCAATCTCCCGGGACTGCTGATCTCTGGCCCGCTGATCTCGAGCTACGGTTATCCGGCCACCGCCACGCTTTATTGCGCGATCGGCCTGGCGTTCACCCTGGTGATCGCGCTGCGCTGGCGCGCCCATCTCTGGGGGCCCGGCGCTCTCCTGAACGCGCGGTAGCCGCCACCCGATCTCCCCTATACTTCACAAGCGGGCGCCGGATCGGCCGCGCGCCGCATGAAAGTCGGATGGCATGAACGACGTCGCGGACCTGAAGGCGGCGTTGGGCGCGATCGGCGCGCCCGTCGAACGCGTCGAGGACGAGCGGCTGCTGCGGGGGCAGGGCGCGTACGTCGATGACGTGAAGCGCCCGGACATGCTGCACGCGGCGGTCTTGCGCAGCCCGCTCGCGCACGGCCGCATTCGGGCTATCGACGTTTCCGCCGCGCTCGCCATGCCCGGCGTTCACGCCATCATCACCGCTGCGGACGTCGTCTCCGAGCTGGACGCGGTGCCCGTGATCCCGCAGCGGCAGGAGGCGCTCGCCGAGCTCGAGGCTTTCTACCAGCCGGTCATTGCGCAGTCCAAGGCGCGCTATGCCGGCGAGCCGATCGCGCTCGTCGTCGCGCGCGACCGCGCGCTGGCGGAGGACGCCGCGGTCCGCGTCCGGGTCGATATCGAGGCGCTGCCTGTGGTCGGCGACTGCGCCACCGCCGCGAGAAACCAGCCGCTGCTGTTCGACGAGGCCGCGCGCAATTGCGCAGTGACGCTCACGGCCGCGAAGGGCGACGCCGACGCGGCCTTCGCCTCCGCGCCGTACACCCGGCGCGAGCGCTTCGGCGTGCATCGCCACATGGCGGCGCCCATGGAGACGCGGGGGCTGCTCGCCGATTGGGACGCCGCGGCCGGCAAGCTCGTCGTTTACGGCGCCGCCAAGACGGCGTTCCGGAATCGCAAGGTTCTCGCCGGCCAGCTGCGGATGAAGGAGGCCGACATCGAGCTGGTGGAAGGCGACGTGGGCGGCGGCTTCGGCGCGCGCGGCGAATTCTACCCGGAGGATTTCCTCGTGCCGTTCGCCGCCCGGCGGCTGCGGCGCGCCGTGAAATGGATCGAGGACCGGCGCGAGCACTTCATCGCCACCAATCACGCCCGCGAGGCGCAGTGCGAGCTGGAGATCGCGTGCACCCGGGACGGCGCCATCCTGGGGCTGCGCGGCCGCGCGCAGACTGACGCCGGCGCCTACGTGCGCACCAACGGCGTCACGCCGGGCCGCAACCTCGCCCAGATGTGCACGGGCCCGTACCGCATCCCGCACGTGCGAATGGAAGTGTCGCTGATGATGACCAACAAGACGCCCGTCGGCACCTACCGGGCGCCCGGGCGCTTCGAGGCCGACTACTTCCGCGAGCGGCTGCTCGACCTGGCGGCGCGCGATCTCGGCCTCGACCGCGTCGAGTTCCGCCGCCGCAATTTGATCGCCCCGCGCGAGATGCCGTACCCGCTTGCCACGGTGATGCCCCTGAACGGCAAGACCGCGACCGACAGCGGCGACTACCGCGCCACGCTCGAGCGCTGCCTGGCGGAATTCGACTGGCCCGGCAAGACGCGGCTGAACGGCAGGCTGATCGACGGCCGCTACCATGGCATGGGCATCGGCTGCTACATCGAGGGCGGCGCCTCGGGCCCGGCGGAGAGCGCGCGCCTCGTCGTCGAGGCGGACGGCACGGTTTCGGTCTATACCGGGTCGTCTTCGGTCGGGCAGGGGCTCGAGACGGTATTCACCCAGATCGCCGCCGACGCGCTGGGCATGCCGATGTCGCGCATCCGCGGCGTGTTCCACGGCTCGACCTCGGGCGTGAGCGAGGGCTGGGGAGCCTACAGCTCGCGCAGCGTGGTCATGGGGGGCTCCGCCATCGTCGAGACGGCGCAGCGGCTGCTCGAGCGCATCCGCGAGCTCGCCGCCGCGCGCCTGGGCTGCGCTCCGGCGGAAGTCGAAGTCCGCGATGGCTGCGGCTCGCTCGCGTGGCGCGGCAAGTCGGTAACGCTCGGGGAGCTGGCGGCGGGAGCCGCGGCGGCAGGCGGCATTTCCGCGGAAGGCAAGTTCCTCAGCAACAAGCGCACCTACAGCTACGGCGCGCACGCCGCCCACGTCGCCGTGGACCCGGACACCGGCCGCGTGGACGTGATCGACTACGTGGCGGTGGAGGACGTCGGCCGCATCATCAATCCGCACACCCTGCACGGGCAGGCGCTCGGCGCGATCGTGCAGGGGCTGGGCGGCACGCTCTCCGAGCAGCTCGTCTACAACGAGGACGGCCAGCTCCAGACCGGGACGCTCGCGGACTACCTGATGCCGACCGCCGGCGAGGTGCCGCGGATCAGGGTGATCGCGCTGGAAGAGCACCCGTGCCCCAACAATCCGCTCGGCGCGAAGGGCGCCGGCGAAGGCGGGATCATCCCGGTGGGAGGCGTGATCTGCAATGCGGTGGCGGCGGCGCTGGCACCGCTCGGCATCGTGCCGCGCGAGCTGCCGCTGTCCCCACCACGCGTCTGGAAGATGATCGAGGATGCGCGCCGAGGGGCGGAAGAGGGGATCGGCAAACGTGGAGCAGGGGCCCGCTTGCGGGATGCGACCGTGCAGCCGATCAAGGGGCGCGTCCAGTGATACCGATCCCTGCGCGTCTCCGGGGTCAGATCCCAGAGGGTCCCTCTTCCACCCGTCGACGCGCCCCGGCGTTTTGTGCTGGGGATCTGACCAAGGTGGGCACGCCGAAGCGCGGAGCAGGTGCCCGCTTGCGGGTGCGACCGCTGAGGCGTGCGGGGCAGCCGACACCATGGCCTGTGATTCTTGCTACCGGCGGATCGGAGGCTGCGCGCAGGCGGCCGACGCCACCTTCACCATCAGACTGCGCGGTTATTTCGGATGACGCGCCGGCGCGCGGCCTGACTAGAACGTATCTCAAAAGTCCAGAAAGGCAGAAGTAACCACAGATAAACACAGATGAACACGGATGAAATTCCCTGCTAAACAAAGCATTGGGGTTTAGTATCTGTGTATATCTGTGTTCATCTGTGGTTCCATTTTGTTTTTGAGACAGCTTCCAGGCACTCACTTCAATCAGCCCGCAGCTTCGCGTCCTTGACCACTTTCGCCCACTTCGCGAATTCGCTCCTGACGTAGGCCGCGGCTTCCGGCGGGGTGTTGCCGAGCGGCTCGGCGCCGACCTTTTCGAAGCCTGCCGCGACAGCGGGGTTCTGGAGAGCCTTGCGGATTTCCGCGTTGAGCGCCGCCACGACGTTCTTCGGCGTGCTCGACGGCGCGAACAGTCCCAGCCACAGGTTGACCTCGAATCCCGCGTAGCCGGCCTCGATCATCGTGGGCACATTCGGCAGGGCGGCGACACGCTTCGAGCCGGTCGTCGCGAGTCCCCGCAGACGGCCGTCCTTGATGAAGGGCAGCGCCGCGGTGATGCTGCTGAAAGCCATCGGCACCTGGCCCCCGAGGAGGTCGGTCATCGCGGGGCCGGCGCCCTTGTACGGGACGTGCACGATGTTCTGCTGGATGCGCGCCTTGAGGAGCTCGCCCGCCATGTGGGGCGTGGTGCCGACGCCGGCCGAGGCGAAGGAGAGCTTGCCGGGCTGCGATTTCGCCAGGTTGACCAGCTCCGCCACGCTCGTTGCCGGCACTTTCGCGTTGATCGTCAGTACCAGCGGCGAGTTCGACAGGATGGTGACCGGCACGAGATCCTTGTGTATGTCGTACGGCACCCTGGGCAGCAGGCTCGGGTTGATCACGATCGCCGGGTCCATGAGCACCAGCGTGTGGCCGTCGCCGCCGGCGCGGCTCGCGATCTCGATGCCGATGACGCCGCCGGCGCCCGGCCGGTTGTCGACCACCACGCTCTGGCCGAACGCCTCCGCCAGGCGCTGGCCCAGCAGCCGCGCCACGTAGTCCACGATGCCGCCCGGCGCGTACGGGACGATCAGCCGGATGCTCTTCGTTGGATAGGCCTGGCTGAATCCCGGTGGCGCCAGGAGGGAGAGCAGCGCCGTCATGCCCAGGACAACGAGATGCTTCATTTGGAGTTTGGGACTTGGGATTTGATGTTGGAATGCTGATACCATTTCTTCCAACTCTACCTGACGGCGGCAGCCGGTTCAATTCGATCAAACTGCAATCGCCGCATGAAGCCGCCGCCCTTCCACTACCACGAGCCGCAGTCGGTCGCCGACGCCGTCGCCCTGCTGGCGCGGCTCGAGAACGCCAAGCTGCTCGCCGGTGGGCAGTCGCTGATGCCGATGCTCAATATGCGCTTCGTGCTGCCCGATCACGTGATCGATCTCAACGGGGTCGGGGACCTTGCCTACCTGCGCGAGGCGGACGGGGCGCTCGAAATCGGCGCGATGACCCGCCAGCGCGACATCGAATTCTCCGACCTGGTGCGCCGCCACTGCCCGCTCATGCACGAGGCGATACTCCAGGTCGGCCACCGCCAGACGCGCAACCGCGGCACGCTCGGCGGCTCGCTGTGCCAGCTCGATCCCGCGGCGGAGCTGGTCGCCGTCGCGATGGCGCTCGGCGCGACGGTCGGCATCGCCGGCCCCAAGGGGCGTCGCGAGCTGCCGTTCGCGGAGTTTCCCGCCGGCTACATGACGCCGGCCCTTGAGCCGGATGAGCTGCTGACCGACGCGCGCTTCCCGCTGTGGCCGAAGGGCCACGGCCACGCCTTCGTCGAGTTCTCGCGGCGGCACGGGGATTTCGCGGTGGTCTCCGCGGCCGCGCTGCTCGAGGCGGACCGCTCCGGGAAGATCGCGCGCGCGGCGGTGGTTGTCGGGGGAGCCGGCCCCGCGCCGATCCGGGCGCAGGGGGTCGAGCGCGCGCTCGTCGGACATCGCGTGTCGGACCAACTGCTCGGCGAAGCTTGCGAGAGCCTGCGCGCCATCGACGCGGTGGGGGACGTGCACGCGCCGGCGTCCTACCGGCAGCACCTGGCGGTGGTGCTGGCGCGGCGCGCGCTGAAGACGGCGCATTCCCGCATGACTCCATAGAAGTCGTCTCAAAAACGACTTAAAGCCGCAGATACACGCAGATAAACACAGATATTTCGAACCCGAAGACTCTCTAGTAGGGGATTTCATCCGCGTTCATCTGCGTTTATCTGCGGTTGGTACTGGTTTCTATTTTTGAGATAGCTTCTAGGCAAGGCGATGGCGGAGACGAGAAAGATCGCGGTCACGGTGAACGGCCGCCGCCACGAGGCGGAGGTCGAGACCCGTTACACGCTTGCCGACTTCCTGCGCCATCAGCTCGGGCTGACCGGCACGCACCTGGGCTGCGAGCACGGCGTGTGCGGCGCGTGCACCGTTCTCCTCGACGGGCTGTCCGTGCGCTCGTGCCTGATGCTCGCCGTGCAGGCGAACGGGCACGAGATCACCACGGTGGAAGGCATCGCGCCGTCCGCCACGGACCTGCATCCGCTGCAGGAGGCCTTCCGTTCCCATCACGGCCTGCAATGCGGGTTCTGCACGCCGGGCATGCTGACGACGCTCATCGAATTCCTGCGCGAGAATCCCGACCCCACCGAGGACGAGGTGCGGGTGGCGATATCGGGCAACCTCTGCCGCTGCACCGGGTACCACGGGATCGTCGCCGCCGCGCTCGACGCCGCAAAGCGCATGCGGGGGAGCAGGCGTGGCTAGTGCCGTTCCAACTTTGCTGATCCAATCGGTTCCAGAAGTTCTCGTCGTCACCGGCTAACGAGCTGCGCATGGTAGGAAAGACAAGTTGGGACGGCACTAGCCCGGGGTCGGGCGTCCTGGGCAGCAGTGTTCCGCGCCTGGAGGACATCGCGTTCCTGCGAGGACAGGGTCGCTACGTGGACGACATCCGCCTGCCCGGGATGCTGCATGCCGCGTTCGTGCGCAGCCCCCATGCCCACGCGGCGATACGCGGCATCGACAAGAGCGCCGCGCTCGCGTCGCCGGGAGTCCGGGCGGTCCTGACGCTGGAGGACCTGCGGCCGCACCTGCGCAACGAGCGGCTCGTCGTCGGCCTGCCGAGCCCGAGCTACAAGCAGGAGCGCAACCGGCCGGCGCTCGCCGGCGACGAGGCGGTCCACGTCGGCGAGCCGGTAGCGGTCGTCGTGGCCGATGACCGCTATCTGGCGGAAGACGCGGTGGCGCAGGTGGCGGTGGATTACGGGCCGCTGCCGGCGGTCGCGGATTGCCGCGCCGCGCTCGCGCCCGGCGCGCCGCCGGCGCACCGCGACGCCCCGCACAACCTCCTCGCCGAATTCACGATGGGCTATGGCGACGTCGAGCGCGCGTTCGCCGGCGCGCCGCACGTCTTCCGGGAATCGCTGTGGCTGCACCGCGGCGGCGGCCATTCGATCGAATGCCGCGGCGCCGTCGGGATGCACGACGCGCTGGAGGACAAGATTACGCTGTGGTCCTCGACCCAGATGCCGCACGCCCTGATGCGCGTGCTGGTGGACATGCTGGGACGGGACGAGAGCCGGCTGCGCGTCGCGAGCCCCGATCTCGGCGGCGGCTTCGGGCCCAAGCTGGTGAGCTATTCCGAGGACGTCGTCACCTGCCTCGCGGCGCTCATCACCGGGCGCCCGGTCAAGTGGATCGAGGACCGCCGCGAGCATTTCATCGCAGCCACACAGGAACGCGACCAGCACTGGGAGCTGGAGATCGCCGTGGACGATGACGCGCGCATTCTCGGCGTGCGTGGCTCGTTCATCCACGATCACGGCGCCTACACGGCGCGCGGCGTCAATCTCGGCCACAACTCCGCCGAGACCGTCACCCTGCCGTACGAGGTGCCGGCCTACCGCATGAGCGGGCGGCTCGCGCTCACCAACAAGGTGCCGGTGACACCGGTGCGCGGCGCCGGGCATCCGCAGGGCACTTTCGCAATGGAGCGGCTGCTCGACCGCGTCGCGCGCGAGTTGAAGCTCGATCGCGCCGAAGTGCGGCTGCGCAATCTCATTCCCGCCGCGAAGATGCCGTACACCAAGCAGTTGAAGACGCGCGGCGGCATGCAGGTGGTGCTGGACAGCGGCGACTACCCCCGATGCCAGCAGGAAGCATGCGCGCGCGCGGGCTGGCAGGGCTTTCGCGCGCGCCAGGACGCGGCCCGGCGGGAAGGGCGCCACATCGGCATGGGGCTCGCCAACTTCGTCAAGGGCACGGGACGGGGGCCGTTCGAGGGCGTCACCGTGCGCATCGGCCCCTCGGGAAAGATCCTCGTCTACTCCGGCGCGACCGCGATGGGGCAGGGGACGCGCACCATGCTCGCGCAGATCGTCGCCGAGGCGCTTGGCGGCGATCTCTCGAACATCGTGGTGACGACCGGCGACACCGACGGCATCCCGCTGGGGATCGGTGGATCGAACAGCCGCCAGACGGTCACCGCCGGGTCGTCGGCGCATCTCGCCGCGCGCAAGGTCCGCCAGAAAGCGCTGAAGGTCGCCGCCTCGCTGCTCAAGACTTCGGAGCAGGACCTCGAGATCGCCGGCGGCGAGGTGCGGGTCAGGGGAAGGCCGGACCTGAAGATCGGGCTGGGGCGGATCGCGAACACCGTCGCCGGCACGCCCGGCTACGCTCTGCCCGCCGAAACGGAGCCGGGCATGGAGGCCACCGAGTACTTCGTCGTGGACGACATGGCCTACGCCAATGGCTGCGCGGTGGCGGAAGTCGAGGTGGACGTCGAGACCGGGGCGGTCCGGATCCTGCGCTACATCGTCGCGCACGACTGCGGGCGCATCCTGCACCCGGCAATCGTGGACGGCCAGATCCTGGGAGGCGTCGCGCACGGCATCGGCAACGCCCTCTACGAATGGATGGGCTACGACGAGAACGCGCAGCCGGTGACGACCAACCTTGGCGAATATCTCCTGGTCAACGCGACCGGGATGCCCCCGGTCGAGATCATCCACCAGGAATCGCCGTCGCCGTTGAATCCGCTCGGCGTGAAGGGGGTGGGCGAATGCGGGGTGGTGCCGGCGCCGGCGGCGATCATCTCCGCCATCGAGGATGCGCTGTTGCCGTTCGGCGCGCGGGTGACGAAAACGCCGCTGTTCCCGGCGGACATCGTTGCACTGGTCAACAAAAAACGACTGACGACTGACGACTGACGGCTGACGACTGACGACTGACGAGTGTCCGGTGACGCCGTCACTCGGGCTTGATGCCGGCGGCTTTCACCACTTTCGCCCATTTAGCGGTTTCCGCCGCGACGAAAGCGGAGAACTCCTCCGGCGTGTTGCCGAGAGTGATCCCGCCCATCGCGAGTATCCGCTCCCGGGCGTCGGGCGAGCGCAGCATTGTCGTGATGTCGAGATTCACCTTGTTGATTGCCTCGCGCGGCGCTCCGGCGGGCATTACGATGCCCTGCCACGAGCCCCCGTCGAAGCCCCGGATACCCGACTCCGCGACGGTCGGCACGGCGGGCAGGGTCGGAAAACGCTCCCGGGTCGACACCGCGATCGCCCGCAGCCGCCCCGACTGGACATGGGGAAGCACCGCGATGATGGTGGTGAAAGCCACCTCGACCTGGCCGGACACCTGGTCCACCAGCGCGGGCCCGGACCCCTTGTAGGGCACGTGCACGATGCTGATGCCTGCCTCGAGCTTCAGCCACTCCATGAGCAGCTGCGTGCTGGTCCCGGTGCCGCCCGAGGCGTAGCTCAAAGCGCCGGGCCGCGCCCTGGCAAGGGCGGTGAGCTCCTTGACGCTGCGCACCGGCAGCGAGGGGTGCGCCACCAGCAGGCTCGGCAGCGTTGCAAGCAGCGTTACGTGCGCGAGATCCCGCAGGGGATCGAAGGCGAGCTTGCTGTAGATCGAGGGTGAGATGGTCTGCGCGATGGAGAGCATGCAGACGGTATAGCCGTCGGCCGGCGATCGCGCGCATTGCTCCGTGCCGATGTTGCCGCCGGCGCCGGGACGGTTGTCGGGGATGACCGGCACGCCCCAGGATTCGGCGAGCCGCGTCGCCACCACGCGGCCCAGTATGTCGGTCGGGCCGCCGGGAGGAAATGGAATGATGAAGCGCAATGGCCGCGACGGATAGCTCTGCGCACGGGAATCGGGGGGCGTGAACGTCGCGGCCATGAACAGGACGAGATGCAGGGCCGTCAGGGAGACGCGGGAGGCCATTGCGATCCGCTCAGTTGGGATTGATGCCGGTGGACTGGATCACGCGCCGCCACTTCTCGACTTCGCTCTTCACGTAGGCGGCGAAGTCGCCCTGCGAGCGCGTCTGGATGTCGAAGCCGAGGGTCGTCAGTCGCGCCGTGACGTCGGGCTGGCGCAGCGCGTTGTTGATCTCTCGATTCAGGACCCGGACGGCGGCGGCCGGCGATTTCGCCGGCGCGAAGAAGGCGATCCAGGACGCGTTCTCGAAATCGGCAAATCCGGATTCCGCCAGGGTCGGCACGTCCGGCAAAGCGGCTACCCGCTTGTGGCTGGCAACCGCCAGCACCCTCAGCGCGCCCTGCTTGATGAAGTTGAACGCGGTGGGGATGGTCGTGGTCGCGAGATCGACCTGCTGCGCGACGACCGCGGTCACCGGCGCTGCTCCGCCCTGGTACGGCACGTGCGTCGGCTCCAGCCCCGGCACCGCCCGGAAGAGGAACTCCGAGGAGAGGTGCTCGGTGGTGCCGACGCCGGCCGTGCCGTAGGTGAACCGCCCATTCTTCGTCACGCGAACGTAGTCGAGCAGGCTCTTTGCAGCTGCGGAGCGGTGCACCACGAAGATGGTCGGCGCCGTGGCGGCGACGGCTATGGAAGTGAGCTGGGAGCGCGGGTCGACGGCGTCCTTGACCGCGGTCGCATTGACCGCCACGGCGGTCGTCGTGACGAGCAAGGTGTGGCCGTCCGGCGTCGCGCCGGCGACGAGTCTCGCGGCGATCGCGCCGCCCGCCCCCGGCCGGTTGTCGCCGACGAAGGGCTGGCCGAGCCGGTCGTTGAGCTTCTGGCCGACCA
Organism: Burkholderiales bacterium; assembly: GCA_044867805.1. Classification (GTDB taxonomy): domain Bacteria; phylum Pseudomonadota; class Gammaproteobacteria; order Burkholderiales; family SG8-41; genus SG8-41. The sequence goes on from JBIOVQ010000075.1 coordinate 11,702, forward strand.
GTCTGCCGATCGTGTCGGCGATGCCGCCCGGGCCGAAAGCGATCACCATGCGCACCGGCCGGGCAGGGTAGGCCTGCTGTGAGTAGGCGGATGCCGTACAGAGCAGCGCAGTCACCGCGAGAACGAAACGCAGCAGTCGGGTCATATAAATTCCAAGCACCAAATCCCAAATCTCAAACAAATTTCAAATCACAAATTCCAAATTTCAAACAACGGCTATACCGTCTTGCTGGCGATTGCGGACAGTATCTTCGTCAATTCATCGGCTTCGCGGAGGAGACGGTCTGCTTCCCCTGCGCTGGGCAAAGAGTGGTTTCCCGTATCAGCCTGAGCCAATAGTGGCACTCCTTGGCCTCCTTGCGGCTCACACGTCAGTGTTTGGAATTTGGTGCTTGTAGTTTGGTGCTTGTTTGTAATTTGGTGCTTGAGTATTGGTGCTTCCGCCGCGGCGCTCACGCGCGCGGCAGTACGTGTGCCCATTTCGCGCGAATGCGCTCGTCGAGCTGGCGGCTCGAGCGCGCGACCTTGGGGAAGGTGTTGCGGCGCGCCCACGGCTTGCAGGCGTCGATGACGACGCGCGAATTGAGGCGCCGCTCCTCCTCCGGGTAGCTCGTCGGGTCGAGCGTGGTGCTCCAGCAGCCGCGCAGGATCTCGAGGTCCTCGCGCGCGTCCACCCGCGTGCAGAGCGACCAGATCACGTCGTTCATGCTTGCCGGATCGATGTCGTCGTCCACCACGATCACGTACTTGTTGGCGTAGGCGCCCGCGTGGCACTGCCCGGCGACCAGCCCCGCCTGCTTCGCATGGCCGGGATACATCTGCTTGATGGAAATGGTGAGCCACATGCGGCTGCCGCCCGCCTCGTGCGACCACACGCCCTGCACGCCGGGCACGCCGGCGCCCTCGAGCTGGTTCCACACCGCGGCGCAGCGGTAGGTGCCGCGGTAGAACGTATCGTCGCACGGCGGCACCGCCGGCACCGCCCCGAGCAGGATCGGGTCGTTGCGGTGCATGAACGTCTCGATGCGGATCACCGGCTGCATCTCCTTGCCGCCCGCGTAGTAGCCGGTCCATTCGCCGAACGGGCCCTCCTCGATGCGATCGTTGGGCGAGATGTAGCCCTCGAAGGCGATCTCGGCGTTGGCGGGTATCGGCAGCCCGGTCTGCGGGCCGAGCACGACCTCGACCGGCCTTCCCATCATGCCGCCGACGGCGTCGTACTCGTTCTTGCCGTAGGGGACCTCGATGCCGGCGATCGAGAACAGCATCGGGTGCATGCCCGCGACCACCGCGATCGGGCAGCGCTCGCCGCGCTCGTGGT
>JBIOVQ010000076.1:0-7847 GCA_044867805.1 Burkholderiales bacterium
TTCAGCGTCATCAGCGGCCCGAGCAGCGCCCCCATCCCGAGCGTGCACCAGGCGGCGCCCCACGACCAGGGCGATCCCGCCGTGAGGTCGAGCGTCAAGCCGAACACCCACGGGCTCAGCGCTCCGAAGCCGAAACCGAGAACCGAGCGGATCGAGAACGCCACGCCGATCTGCTCGCGCGGCACCACTTCGGTGAGGACCGTCGAGAACACCGCCGAGTCGCCGATCGCGGTGAAGCTGTAGACGATCGCCACCAGCACCACGATCCACATGGCGAGCCCGGCCAGCCATCCGAAAACGAACGAGCACACGACGCTGGTGCAGGACATGATGAGGATCACGCGCGTGCGCCCGATGCGGTCGGACAGGGCGCCGCCCGCGAGGCTCGCGGCCACGCTGACGAGGTGGGCCAGGCCGGCGAGCGTGATTCCCGCCATCAGCATGCCCGCGCCCGCTTCCCCGCGCGCCTGCGCCGCCACGACGAGAAAGGCCGGCAGCCACGCCCACAGGCCCAGCAGCTCCCACGCGTGCAGCGCGTAGGCGCCTATCGAGAGCTTCGCCGGCTCGTTGCGCCACAGGGCGCGCGCCGTCGCGATCCACGACGGCGGGCGGTGCGGCTCCGGGGCGACATTGGGCATGCCGCGCAGGGCCAGCCAGCCCAGCACCGCCCCGGCCACGGTGGCGGCGGCGGAGAAGAGGAGCGCCGCGCGCCATCCCCATGCGGGGACCATGAGCCCGCTGCCGAGCAGGCACACGGCGTATCCCAGGGAGGCGGCGGCGAGGAAGCAGCCCATTGCCCAGCCGCGCGTCGCCGTCCCGTAGCGCAGCGCGATCAGGGCGAGCCCCGGCGAGTACGAGCCGCCGGCGAACAGGCCCGCGACGAAGTGCAGGAGCAGCGCCGAGTAGAAGCCCCCGGCGAAGAGCGCGAACAGCAGCGCCGACGCGCACGCGGCGAGGCTCGACCCCAGGTAAGTGTCGCGCGCGCCGGCGCGGTCCACCAGCAGCCCGGCGCCGAACAGCGAGGCGAGGTAGCCGACGTGCCAGGCGCTCTGCACGAGCCCGGTCTCGCCCGACGACATGCCCCACTCGGCCTGCACCAGCGGGATTACCGCCGCGTACGCCGTGAAAATGAGCGAGAAGCAGGCGCGGCTCGCGCACATGAGGAGCAGCCAGCGCGCGTCACTCATGACGCAAGGATGAAGGCGGAAGGATGAAGGATGACCGTCATGCTTCGCATGACAGTTTAAATGCCCCGACCTTTCACTGGCGTCCGGTCGGACATCGGAAGGCCACTTTTCTTCCGACCGAAGGCAACGGGAGGTCGGGACGTCTGGACTTCGCGCACCGCGCGAGGGTCATCCCTCATCCTTCATCCCTCATCCTTCAGGCAGCGCGTGCTTTATCAACGCGCTGCCACGCCGCCAGCCCGCCGGCCATGAGCAGGATGGTCAGGGCGAAGTAGGCGCGCATGCCGAAAACCGGCGCGATCAGCCCGAAAGCGAACGGCGCGAGGCCCATCGCGAAGAAATGGAACGCCGTCGCGTAGGAAATGGCGCGGGAGTCCATGCCCGGCGGCGACCAGGTCCTGAGCAGGTGGAAAGTGGCCGTGGGCATGCCCGCCGCGGTCAGGCCGAACGCGATGCGCGAGATGACCAGCTGCAGCGGTGTCTCCAGCACCAGCAGCGGCAGGTGCGTAGCCACGGTCGCCGCGGCGCAGAACGCCAGCACGCGCCCGGGCCCGATGCGGTCGATGATGCGCCCCCACACCGGCGTCGCGATCAGCATCGAGGCCGCGAGGGCGACCGCCGCGGCGCCGACCCAGTACGCTTCCTCGGTCGGGTTCGCTTCCGTTCCGCCGGCCTCCAGCAGCTGGATCACGAACACGCTGATGTTGGTCACGCTGCCGTACCACATCACCGCGAACAGGAAGGAGAGCAGGATCAGCACGCCGATGCGCGGCGCTGCGAGCAGCTCGCGCAGGCTGGAGAGCCAGCGCGGGCGCCACGGGCCCTGCGCGAGCTGCTCCACTTCGCGCACGAAGAGCGCGGCGAGGAGGCCGCCGCTCAGCATCAGCCCGCCGCTGATCCAGAACAGCCAGTTCGGGTGATCGATTGCCGCCGCGAGCACGGCGCCCAGGGCCGGTCCCATCGCCTGGCCGACGAGGCCGCCGGTCTGCGCGAGCGAGACGGCCCGCCCGATGCGCGAAGGCGGCGTGTTGGCCACGATCAGCGCCACGCCCGCCGGCGTGAAGCCGTTGAACACCGCGATGAACATGAGCATCGCGGCGAACCACAGGGGCGTCGGCGCGAACGGCACCAGCAGCATGGAGAAGCCCATGCCGAGCATGGCGCGCAGGATCATCGGCTTGCGCCCGTAGTGGTCGGCGATGCCGCCCCACAGCGGGTTGACGGCGAAGCTCACGAGGTAGAACACGAGCAGCATGTAGCCGACCCAGGTCTCGAGGTTCTCGCGCACGCCCAGGCCGCGCACCATCAGCGGCACGAACGGCCACGACAGGCTGAAGCCGATCCCGCACAGCAGGTTCGCCGGCGGCAGCACCAGCAGGTTGCGGCGCCAATACGGATACCGCGCGTCGTCTTCGGCAGGCGGCGCCGCGGTAGATGACCTTGGATCGGACGTAATCAAGGATGGGAGCGCGGTATCCGAAGCACCAAATCTCAAGCACCAAATTACAAACAAACTCCAAGCACCAAACTACAAACCTCAAGCGCCTGGGACTTGGGTATTGGAATTTGGAATTTGCTTGGAATTTGGGATTTGGGGTTTGGAATTTGCATGAGCCGCGCGACTGAAAACCGCGATCCTGCCTATTCTCTTCCTTCGCGGCGAATGCTGTAGTACGTCCCCGCGAAGATCACCGCCGCGCCGATGAGGATGGACGGCTGGAGCGGCTCGCCGTAGAACGCCATGCCGACTGCCGCGATGAGCGGCAGCCGCAGGAAATCGATCGGGATCACCAGCGTGGCGTCGGCGATGCGCAGCGAGCGCGTCAGGCAGAAATGCGCGCTCAGGCCGGCGGCGCCGACCGCGAGGACCCACGGCAGGTCGGCGAGCCCGGGCGTGACCCACTGCCGGAGCGCGGGGACAAGCGCCAGCGGGAGCTGGATCAGCGACATGTAGAACAGCACCGCGAGCGCCGAGTCGGTCTTCGCGAGCTGCTTGGTGCCGATCATGGTCGCGGCGTAGGCGAAAGAGCCGAGCAGCATGACGAGCGCCGCCGGCGGCACCGCCTCGACGCCCGGCTTGAGGACGATCGTTATGCCGGCGAGGCCGAGCGCCAGCATGACGACGCGGCCGCGGTTGAGGCGCTCGCCCATCAGCAGCACGGCGAGGACGGCGGCCCACACCGGCATGGTGAACTCGATGGCGAATACCATGGCCAGCGGCAGCAGCGCGATCGAGTAGACCCAGGCGTACTGGCCGCCGAAGTGGAACAGGTTGCGCAGCACGTGCAGGCCGAAGCGCTGCGTGCGCACACGCGCCATCCCGACGTGCGCCACGACCGCGCTCATGATGGCGAGCGAGACGGCGCTGCGCAGGAACAGTATCTCGAAGTTGCCCATGGTGCGCAGCAGCTCGCGCACCGCGACCGCCATCAGGGAAAACGACAGCACGGCGCCGCCCATCCACAGGGCGCCGCGCAAAGCCGCCGTCATGCGCTTGCGCCTCCCAAGCCTTCATCTTACGCCGTCGCGTCTTGTGGAGTCCGCATTGCGGCACGCCGAGGCCACAGGCTACCCGCCGGCTTTCATCCTTCATGCTTGGGGAGGCCTATACTGTCGGCAAGCACCAAGCTCCAAGCACCAATACTCAAACAAGCACCAAAACTCCAAGCATCAAGCACCAAACCTGCAGCAGGGACTTTCGTTTTGGATTTGGAGTTTGGAACTTGTTTGGAGATTGGAGTTTGAGATTTCGGATTTGTTTGTAATTTGGAATTTGTGATTTGGAATTTGCTCCTACGGAGCCTATATGGCCGAACAGCAAATGGTAGACCCCCACGAGGTCGTGATGACCGGGGAGAACTCGTTCGTCCGCCTGTCGGAGGACGGCGGCAAGACGATCGTGGACCGCACGAGCCACTGGCGCGTGCTGTGGTCACCCGCGGGACAGGGGCACGCGCTGTTCATCGAAAGTACCCTCGCGGGCGCGAAGCCGCGCGTGTATGCCGACAACGCGGGCGTCGCGCGCTACCTCCAGCGCCACATCGAAGTCCTGCTGCACAAGCCGTTTTCCGACGAGTCGCTGCCGGTCGTGGACGCGAAATTCGAGCGCAGCGGCAACTCCCTCAGCACCATGGAGGAGCGCGTGGTATCGCGCGACGGCGAGATCGTCCTGGCGTGGTGGGACCTGATGACGCCGTTCATCCTGACCATGCCGCCCGGCGCGATGGGGCGGCCGCTCGGCGTCTACAGCACCTTCCTGCCCGCCCGCAGCGCGCAGCTCACCGTCAACGGCAAGGCCGCCACCGCCAGGGTGTTTCTCGCCGATCGCTTCGGCAAGCCGGCGTCGAGCTGCTGCCTGGCGTGGTCGGAGTCGTGGACCCGGCCGAAGGCGTGACGACTGACGGCTGACGACTGACGACAAGAAACCAGTGACTTCGCTCCTCGCCGCCACCGCGCTGTTCCTGCTGATGCACTTCGTGCCCAGCACGCCGCTGCGCGGCGCGCTGGTGAAGGCGATGGGCGAGTGGCCGTATCGGGGGCTGTATTCGACCGTCGCTCTCGCGGCGCTCGCCTGGATGATCGTGGCGTATGGAGCCGCGCCGCGCGAGCCGCTGTGGGCCGGCCTGCGCTGGCTGCCGATCGTGGTGATGCCCCTCGCGTTCGTCCTCATCGCCTGCGGCTACTGGCGCAACCCGACGATGGTGGGCGCCGACGACCTGTTGAAGAGCGACGACCCGGCGCGCGGCATCATCCGCATCACGCGCCATCCGCTCATGTGGGGGATCATGCTGTGGGCGGGCGCCCATGTCCTGGCCCGCGGCGACCTGAAGTCGGTAATCTTCTTCGGCGGCTTCCTGCTGCTCGCGGGCCTCGGCACGCTCGCGATCGATCGCCGCAAGAAGACGGACCCGGACTTCGCGCGCTTCGCCGCCGTGACCTCCAACCTCCCCTTCCTCGCCATCGCCCGGGGCCGCAACCGCCTCGCGTGGGGCGAGATCGGCTGGCTGCGGCCGCTCATCGGCCTTGCCGCGTTCGCGGCCTTCTTCCTCGGGCACGCCTGGATGTTCGGCGCGAGACCCCTCTGAGTAACGCAGTGACGCAGTGACGGCTTAGGCCTTCCTTTCGCCTTTCGATGCCCCCTTCGCGCCTTCCAGGCGCGGTGTCCTGCGCCTTTCGCCTTCAGCTAACAGCAGGCGCGCCCCTCGCCCGCGGCCGAAAACGTCCGGGGCGGAACTTGGAACCGGGGTCCGCTCGCCGTAGAATCACCCACGGTCGCGGATACCCGCGCGTTTCGTGAGGAGTGCAGGCATGGGCCAGATACTCGGCGTCGGCATCACGCATTACCCGAACCTCTCGTACAAGGCCAACATGAGCAGGCGCATCAAGATGTGCCTGGAGGACCGCGAGCTTCCCGAGCGGCTGCGGTCGGTGGATAACTGGCACCCCACCATGCGCGAGCAGTGGGGGAACGACGAGGGGCTTGCCCACTCCGAGCGGCACCGCCGCGACCTGATCGACAACCTCCGCAGGATCCGCGCCGAGCTGGACGCGTTCAACCCCGACTTCGTCCTGATCTGGGGCGACGACCAGTACGAGAACTTCCAGGAGGATTGCGTCCCCGCCTTCTCCGTCCTCGCCTACGAGTCAGTGAGCTTCCAGCCGTGGAAGGACGGCCGCCGCGGCGCCAACGCGTGGGACGAGCCCGAGGACAAGACCTTCACGGTGCGGGGACACCGCGCCGGCGGCAAGCACCTGGTGACCTCGCTGCTCAAGGAGGGCATCGACGTCGCCTACGCCTACAAGCCGCTGCACCATGCGCTCGGCCACGCGTTCGCCAACTCGATCCTCTACCTCGACTACGACCGCAAGGGCTTCCCCTACCCGGTGGTGCCGTTCGCCGTGAACGCGTACGGGCGCTGGCTGATCGGCGCCCGCGGCAGGCCGCGCAGCCCCACGCAGGCGGCGCCGCTGATGCGGGCGGCGGAGAGCGAGCTCGACCCGCCCGGGCCGCAGCCCTGGCGCTGCTTCCAGGTGGGCGGCGCGATCGCGCGCGCGCTGCAGGCGGGGCCGTGGCGGGTGGCGGTCATCGCCTCCTCGAGCTGGAGCCACTCGTTCCTGGTGAAGAAGCACGGCCTGATGTTCCCCGACGTCGAGGAGGACAGGCGCTACTACGAGGCGCTCAGGAAGGGCGACTGGGAGCTGTGGAGCAAGACCACGATCGAGGAGGCCGAGGACCGCGGCCACCACGAGCTGCTGAACTGGTTCTGCCTCGCCGGCGCGATGCACGCGCTCGGCCGCGGCGGGCCCGACGAATCGGTGTTCCTCGAGTCGTGGATCACGAACTCCGACAAGGTGTTCGCGGTGTTCAGGCCCAACGGCCGGACTTGAACACGAGGCGGATGGCGAATGGACGATAAAACCGTCTCAGATACTGCGCCTCATCTGCGACGATTAATCCTTCGCGGCAAAGCTTTGTCGTCCCCCGTCACTCGTCACTTAGTGGCCACGACTGCGGTGATCCACGGCTCGAACCGCCTGCCGAACGCCACGGTCACCTCGAAGGGCGGAACGCTCTCCGGCGCCGGCGGGCTCCACGCGTACGAGCGTGGCACCGGTCCGATCGCCTTGCGGAATCCGGGCGGCACGTTGATCTGGGCGTTGTCCAGGCTGTCTATGTGCCCGCTCCACTGCGCGTCGCCGGCGCGGTTGCGATTGACGTTGGCGCGGATGCTTCCGCGCACGATCGCGTAGCGCGCGCGGTCGGAATACTTCGCGCGCAGCGGCTGCGCGTCGAGCCCCGCGTCCACCGCGAAGAGCCGGCTGTTCACGGTCTCCTCGCGCTTCAACAGCTCCGCCGCGGAGATTCCCTGGTCCGGCGGTTTCTTCCCGCGGTCCCGGGCAGCCGCCTCCTTCGCCCGCTCGCGCGCTCGCTCCACCGCCTTGCTGTAGGCGGGGCCGTCGAGCTCGAGCACCACCAGCGCGTCCCGAGGCAACTGGCGCTCGCGGACCCGGTCCAGGTCGCGCGCGCGGGAAGGCTCCGAGACGTCGAACCCCAGCGCCGCGAGCTTGGCCCGGTCGAGCCACACCGGCGTGCCATAGTGGTCCGCCGCGTAGGCGAGCCCCTTGGCATCCTTGTCCAGCACGCGCCAGCGCAGGTTCAGCGTGAGGCCGCCCGCCTCGCGGTCAATCCCGAACTCGTGCGGCTGCCACAGCTCGCGGTGCGTGAGCTTCAGCACGCTGTCCGGCTCGCCGCCGCGGTTCCAGGCGACGCCGCCGAGCGCGATGGCGTTGGTGAGCGCGATCAGCGCGAGGCCGGCGATCAGCGTGCGGCTACGCGTCCAAGTCACCGTAAACCTCCGACGCAAAGGCGCAAAGCCGCAAAGAAAATCATCAATTCCATAATGAACACCTTTGCGCCTTTCCCTTCTCCTTGCGACCTTTGCGTTGAATTTCTTTCACTTTCATCGGCGTGTATCTGCGTTTATCTGCGGTTCCGTATTAGCGGCTGCCGAGCAGGCCGCTCGCGCGCAGCCGCCGCATGATGACGAGCAGCAGCACGGCGGTGAGGCCGAGCACCAGGAAGAACAGGTACTTGGGCATGATCTCCCACCACCAGTCGTAGAACTTGGTGTAGAGGAAGATCACGAAGAACGTCGCGCC
>JBIOVQ010000077.1:0-14771 GCA_044867805.1 Burkholderiales bacterium
CCGTACCCCAGCCGCTCGCAGCGGCGCGTGAACGCCACGCCGGGCACCAGCACGAAGTCGAGCGAGGAGGGCGCCAGCTCGGCGCAAGTCTCGGGCCGAGGCTGCCGTATGCCCCACACGCCCGCAGCGAGGTCGCGCTCCAGGTCGCGCACCGCGTAGAACTTGAGCCCGCGGCTTTCGCGATCGACGCGCGGCAGCGCGAGCGTCTTCCCCTGTGCGAGAACACCGGCGATCAGCGGGCCGGTCTCCAGCTCGCCGCCGAAGCTCATGTACGCCGCGACACAGGCGGCGGCGCGATAGGAATCGAGAACCAGCAGGCGGGCGGTGATGGTCCGGCTCAGCGCGCCGCGCGTCTCCGCGTCCAGCGCGTCTCGCCTGGCGAGCACCTGCCTGCGGATTTCGCCTTTCTCGGAAATGGTAAATCGTGAATCGTAAATCGTGGGGCAAACGAGCTTCCGACTGTCGCCCGATTCACCATTCACTATTCACGATTCACGGCCTTATCGGTCGAGCCAGCCGTTGACGAGCGAGACGTCCTGCTCGGTGAGCGCCCCCGCGGCGGCCTTGAGCCGCAGCAGCGAGAGGATGTAGTTGTATTTCGCCTGCGCGAGGTCGCGCCGCGTTTGTGACAGCTGCTGCTGCGCGTTGAGGACGTCGACCTGCGTTCTCACTCCCACTTCCTGCCCGAGCCGGGTGGAGTCGAGGGAGCTCTGGCTCGACACCAGGGCGGCCTCCAGCGCCCTGACCTGCGCGACGCCGCTGCTCACCCCCAGGAACGTCTGCTGCGCGGTGAGCTCGGCGGTGCGACGCGCATTCTCCAGGTCCTGCCGCGCCTTCTCCTCGTTCGCGACCGCTTCGCGCACGCGCGAGCTGGTGAGCCCGCCCTGATAGATGGGAAACGCCAGCTGCACCCCGACCACGCCCGTTTTCGTGTCGATGCCGGAAACGCCGATCGTGCCCGGCTGGTTGCCCGCGTCGGTATAGGTCGCGAAGGCATCGACGGTCGGCCAGTGGCCGGCGCGGGTGCGCTCGACCTCCTTGGTGGCGAATTCCAGGTTGGCCTGGCCGATGCGCACCTGCAGGTTGTTGTGGGTCGCATCGGCGACCCAGACGGCCGGATGCGCAGGGTCGGGCTGTCCCGGGCTGAATCGCGGTCCCAGGGGCGACAATCCCGGCGCGGGCCGCCCGATGATCAGCTCGAGCTGGCGCTTCCTGATCTCGAGATCGTTCCTGGCGGTGATCTCGAGCGAGACGGTGAGGTCGTAGCGCGACTGCGCCTCGTGCGTATCGGTGACGGTGGCCGTGCCGACCTCGAAGTTGCGCTTGGCCTGCTCCAGTTGCCGGCCGATCGCGACGAGCTGGGCCTGCGCGAACGCGATCGTGTCCTGCGCGAGCAGCACGTCGAGATACGCCTGCGCGATCCGCAGGATCAGGTCCTGCGTCGCCTGCTGAAAGACGGCATCGGACTGCGCCACCTGGGCTTTCGCCTGCTGGTAGACGGCAAAGTTCTGCGGGCGGTACAGCGGCTGGGTGACCGAGACCGAAGCGGAATTGGAATTGAAGCGCGAGTCCACCGGGGCGACCGCGGGATCGCGCGACCGCGATTCGCGGTCGTTGGTCTGGGTGCTCGCGGATGCGGTGGCCTGCGGCAGCAGGCCGGAGAGGCCCTGCGGCAGCCGCTCCTGGCCGGCGCTCCAGGTCGCGCGCGCCGCCGCGTACGTCGCGTCCGCCGATTGCGCCATGCGGTAGATCTCCATGAAGTCGGCGCCGTTCGCCGCCGTCGCCCCAGCCAGCGGCAACACGAACATCAAGGATCGGAGAGGGCTCGTCATCTAAGTTGGCGGCGAACGGTAAACTGGCAGTCTATATAAGGTTACTCAGGAAATCGGAATCCACGGGCTGTGGCTGACGCGTGACCGGTAGTCCTGCGGCCGCCCATCCTTGCATGCCGTCTCCGATTTCCTCAGAAGACGAAGCGTTCGGGCTGTAGCGCGTTGCGCAGCGGCGCGATGCATGTCTCGAACAGCCCGGTGGTATTGCAGGCGCCCGGCGCGACGCAGGTGACGATTTGCGCCTCCATCACCGGCGGCTCGCCCACCACCGCGATCAACCGGCCGCCCGGCCGCAGGCTCTTCGGAAATGCCGGCGGCAGCACCGGCAGCGAGCCGGTGATCACGATCGCGTCGTAGGGAGCGTGGCGGTCCCAGCCGCGCGCGGCGTCCCCCGTTTCGAGCGTGACGTTGGCGAAGCCGTGCGCCGCGAGCTTCGCCTCCGCGCCGCTCGTGAATTCGGGCACGATGTCGACGCTGTGGACGTGGCCGCCGAGACTCGCGAGCAAGGCCGTCATGTAGCCGCTGCCCGTGCCCACCTCCAGCACCCGCTCGCCCGGGTTGAGCGCCAGCTCCTGCACCATGCGCGCTTCCATCTTGGGAGCGAGCATCTTCTCCCCGTGCCCGATCGGGATCTCCATGTCGGCGAAAGCGAGCGCCCGGTACTGCGGCGGGACGAAGTCCTCGCGGTGGACGCGGAACAGCAGGTCGAGCACGCGCTGGTCGAGGACCTCCCACGGCCGGATCTGCTGCTCGACCATGTTGAAGCGGGCGCGCTCGACGTCCAGCTGCGGGTTCATAGGGAAATTCAGGGGGTTGCGGTGTTTTTTAGCGGTTGCAATTATCCCATAATTCGATTAGCGTAAGCAGCACACGTTGGGGGTCCGCGTTGCAGCGGTCAGCCCTCGGCGTCAGGCGGGCGAGTTTTTGCTGACGACTGACAGCTGACGGCTGACGGCTAATACCGGTGAGAAACACCCTTTGAACCTGATGCGGATAATTCCGTCGTAGGGAAGCGTGGCCGGCAACCCCTCCGCCCGCTCCCGCGCAGCAGTCGTCCGCAAGGAGCGCAGCATGAACGCGAATCCCAAGTTCCTGAGCGCCACGGCGCACGTCGACGAGGCGGCCGTGAAGCCACTGCCGAACTCGCGCAAGGTCTACGTCACCGGCTCGCGGCCCGACGTGCGCGTGCCGATGCGCGAGGTCTCGCAATCCGATACGCCGGCGTCCTTCGGCACCGACAAGAACCCCCCGGTTTTCGTCTACGACGCGTCGGGCCCGTACACCGACCCGCAGGCAAAGATCGACATTCGACGCGGCCTGCTCCCGCTGCGGGCGAAGTGGATCCTCGAGCGCGGCGACACCGAGGAGCTGGCCGGCCCGAGCTCGCGCTACGGGCGCGAGCGCCTCGCCGATCCCAGGCTCGCGCAGCTGCGCTTCAACCTCGAGCGCAAGCCGCGGCGGGCGCGCGCCGGCAAGAACGTCTCGCAGATGCACTATGCGCGCCGCGGCATCGTCACGCCGGAGATGGAATTCATCGCGATCCGCGAGAGCCAGCGGCTGGATGCGCTCTCGGACTTCCTGCGCCGCCAGCACCAGGGCGAGTCCTTTGGCGCAGCGATACAGAGGGCGATCACTCCCGAGTTCGTGCGCGACGAGGTGGCGCGCGGCCGCGCGATCATCCCGGCCAACATCAACCACCCGGAAAGCGAGCCGATGATCATCGGCCGCAACTTCCTGGTGAAGATCAACGCCAACATCGGCAACTCCGCGGTTTCATCCGGCATCCAGGAGGAAGTCGAGAAGATGACGTGGGCCATCCGCTGGGGCGGCGACACGGTGATGGACCTTTCCACGGGCAAGCACATCCACGAGACCCGGGAATGGATCGTGCGCAACTCGCCGGTGCCGATCGGCACCGTGCCGATCTACCAGGCGCTGGAGAAGGTGGACGGGAAGGCCGAGGATCTGACCTGGGAGATCTACCGCGACACGCTGATCGAGCAGTGCGAGCAGGGCGTCGACTACTTCACCGTGCACGCCGGCGTGCGGCTGCCGTTCATCCCGCTGACGGCGAAGCGCATGACCGGCATCGTCTCGCGCGGCGGCTCGATCATGGCGAAGTGGTGCCTCGCGCATCACCAGGAAAGCTTCCTCTACACGCGCTTCGAGGAGATCTGCGAGATCCTCAAGGCCTACGATGTCTCGTTCTCGCTCGGCGACGGCCTGCGTCCCGGCTCGATCTATGACGCCAACGATGAAGCGCAGATCGCGGAGCTTAAGACGCTGGGCGAGCTCACCGACATCGCCTGGAAGCACGACGTGCAGGTGATGATCGAGGGGCCGGGGCACGTGCCCATGCAGCTCATCAAGGAGAACATGGACCTGCAGCTCAAGTACTGCCGTGAGGCGCCGTTCTACACGCTGGGCCCGCTCACCACCGACATCGCGCCGGGCTACGACCACATCACCAGCGCGATCGGCGCGGCCATGATCGGGTGGTTCGGCACCGCGATGCTGTGCTACGTCACGCCGAAGGAGCACCTGGGGCTGCCGGACAAGGACGATGTCAAGGACGGCATCATCGCCTACAAGATCGCCGCCCACGCCGCCGACCTTGCCAAGGGCCATCCCGGCGCGCAGGTGCGCGACAACGCGCTGTCCAAGGCGCGCTTCGAGTTCCGCTGGGAGGACCAGTTCAACCTCGGCCTCGATCCCGACAAGGCGCGCCAGTTCCACGACGAGACGCTGCCGCAGGAGGGGGCCAAGCTCGCGCATTTCTGCTCGATGTGCGGCCCGCACTTCTGCTCGATGAAGATCACCCAGGACGTGCGCGAGTATGCCCAGAAGCAGGGCATCGCGGAAGCCGAGGCGATCGAGCAGGGCATGCGCGAGAAGGCGAAGGAGTTCGTCGACGGCGGCGCCGAGCTCTATCGTCGCACGTAAAGCAGGCAGCCATGCAAGCGCATCGCCTCATTGCCGCGGGATTGCTTGGAGCTGCGCTGGCGGCGCCGGCAGGCGCGCAGGCGAGGGACCCGTTCGCGGAATTCGAAGCGCGGCTGCGGGAGCTCGAGCCGCAACACTGGATCGGGCGCGCGGTCGACGAGGCGGACGTCAAGAGGTTATTCGACTGGATGAGAGCGTCGCTGCTGGCCGCGGCGCAGGGCAGGGACGTGCCGCCGCCCCCCGAAGAACTGCGGCAGAAGGCGGAGACCCTCTCGCGCGAGCTGGCCGCCCAGGGGGCGCTGACCGGTATGGCGCTGCTCGACGCGCTGGAGGAATCCGCGCGGCGTGCCTTGCGTGAAGCGCAACAGCCGTCCCCCCCTCCGCCGGGCGCGATCTGACCCGTCCTGCCGCGTTCGCGGCAGACACTTTTTGTTACAACTCAAGGGCCTCCGGCGTGGGCGGCACGCCGCACCTTGGTTACAATTTCCCCTCTAAGCAGGTAGCCGGGCAGCGTGGCTTGTTCCCGCCGCCCCCGATATGACGAAAAGGAAGGCCATCAGCCTTGCGATACTGCTGGCGGTGCTGACCGCGGGCGCCGCCGCGTACGGCTGGTGGGGCGCGCGCAATTCCTCGCCCGACTACCGCCTCGGCAAAGTCGAGCGCGGACCCCTCACGGCGGCCGTATCGGTGACCGGCACCATCAACCCGGTCACCGCGGTGCAGGTCGGGTCGCAGGTCTCCGGCCAGATCAAGGAGATCCTCGTCGATTTCAACTCCGAGGTCAGGAAGGGGCAGATCATCGCCCGTATCGACCCCGAGTCGTTCGCGCTGCGGGTCAATCAGGCCATGGCCGACCTGGAGTCGGCGCGCGCGACCGTGCTCACCCAGCGCGCCAATGTCGCCGCGCTCCAGGCGGAAGTCTCGCGCGCCAAGGTGGTCCTCGCCGATGCCGAGCGCGAGTTCCAGCGCAACAAGACGCTGCACGAGAAAAACTTCGTCGCGGCGGCGGCGCTCGACAAGTCGGAATTCGGCTATCGCAACGCGCAGGAGTTGGTGAAGACCGCCGAGGCGCAGCTCGCCGTGGGCGAGTCCCAGGTGCGCAACGTGGAGGCGCTGGTGAAACAGCGCGAGTCCCAGCTGGCGCAGGCCCGGGTGGACCTCGATCGCACCACGATCCGCGCGCCGGTCGACGGCACCGTCATCAAGAAGTCGGTGGAGCCCGGGCAGACCGTGGCGGCGAGCCTGCAGGCGCCGGAGCTGTTCGTGATCGCGGAGGACCTGCGCCGGATGCAAGTCGATGCGTCGATCGACGAGGCCGAGGTGGGTCGCGTCCACGAAGGGCAGGCGGTGACATTCACCGTCGATTCGTTTCCGGGCAGGACCTTCCACGGCACGGTGGGGCAGGTGCGCAAGGCCGCGCTGGTGGTGCAGAACGTCGTCACCTACACCGCGGTCATTGCGACCTCCAATCCCAATCTCGAGCTCTTCCCGGGCATGACCGCCAACGTGCGCATCGTGGTGGACTCGCGCGACAAGGCGCTCAAGGTGCCGAACGCCGCGCTGCGATTCCGTCCCGCGGGCGCCCCGGACGCGCGCGAAGCCCGCGGCGGCCGCGACCTCGCGAGCGCCCCGGCCGCGGAAGAGGAAGCAAAAAAGGGCGGGCGCGGCAGCGCGGCGGGTGACGCGATGCGCGAACGCCTCACCAAGGAACTGAAGCTCACTGCGGAGCAGCAGGCCCGGCTCGAGGAAATCCTGCGCGCGAGCCGCGAGCAGATCCGCGCCATCGATACCGAGGACGCCGGCGCGCGCGCCCGCCAGTCGCAGCAGCTGCGCGCGGAGTCGCGCGCGCGCATCGCCGAAATGCTGAACCCGGAGCAGCGCGCGCGCTACGAGCAGATGACCGCGAGCCGCGCCGGGACCGGCCGGGCCGCCTCCGGCGGGCGCGTCTGGGTGCTCGACGACACGGGCAGGCCGACGGCGGTCGACGTGCGCATCGGGCTGACCGACGGCATGCACAGCGAAATCGTCGGCGGCGCCTTGCAGGAGGGCACGCAGGTCATCGTCGGGCTGCAGGCGGACGCCAGGGCGCGCACGCAGGCGAAGGGCGGCCCGCGCTTTGGTTTTTAAGAGCGTGAATAGTGAATGGTGATTAGTGAATGGTCCTGACAGCTGGGTTCAATCACTAGTCACTACTCACCAATCACCAATCACTAATCACGCATTTCCAGCATGGCTGAGCCGCTCATCGTCACCCGCGACCTCTCCAAGGAGTACCGCATGGAGAGCTACACCGTCGCGGCGCTGCGCGGCGTGTCGCTCGAGATCGGCGCGGGGGAGTTCGTGGCGGTGATGGGGCCGTCGGGGTCGGGCAAGTCCACCTTCATGAACCTGCTCGGCTGCCTCGACGCGCCGACCGCCGGCGAGTACTTCCTGGCCGGCGAGAAGGTGTCGGCCCTTTCCGGCGACGCGCTCGCCGCGACGCGCAACCGGCGCATCGGCTTCGTGTTCCAGAATTTCAACCTGCTCGCGCGCACCTCCGCGGTGGAGAACGTGGAGCTGCCGCTGCTCTACAGCCATTGCCCGGTCGCGGAGCGCAGGCCGCGGGCCATGGCGCGCCTGGTGGACGTGGGGCTCGCCGAGCGCGCGCACCATCACCCCCAGCAGCTCTCCGGCGGCCAGCAGCAGCGGGTCGCGATCGCGCGCGCGCTGGTGAACGACCCGGTCCTGATCCTCGCCGACGAGCCGACCGGCGCGCTCGACACGCGCACGAGCTTCGAGCTCATGGACCTGCTGCAGCAGCTGAACCGCGGCGGCATGACGGTCGTCCTGGTGACTCACGAGCACGACGTGGCGGCCTTTGCCTCGCGCGTCGTGAGCTTCCGTGACGGCCACGTGATCGGCGACCAGGTGAACTCCCAGCCCGCCGACGCCCGTGAAATGCTTGCCCAGCTGGAAAAGGTCGCGGCATGAAGTGCGGCGCTCTCAAGGGGGCTTGGAGCTTGGGGCTTGGAGCTTGGGACACGGGAGTCGCGGCATGACCTGGCTCGCCAGCATGCGCATCGCGCTGCGCGCCCTGCGCGTGAACAAGCTGCGCAGCACGCTCACCATGCTCGGCATCATCATCGGGGTCGCCGCGGTGATCACGATGATAGCCGTGGGCGCCGGCGCGCAGGCGCGGGTCGAGGAGCAGATCAAGTCGCTCGGCTCGAACCTGATCCTGCTGCTGCCGGGATCGGTGACCTCGGGGGGCGTGCGCATGGGCTCGGGCTCGCGCAACACGCTCACCGAGGACGACTCCTACGCGATACAGCGCGAGATCGCGGGCGTCCAGGCTGCCGCGCCCCAATTGCGCGGCACGGGCCAGGTGGTGGCGGCCAATACCAACTGGTCGACCGTGTTCTACGGCATCACGCCGGAGTACTTCGAGGCGCGCAACTGGGTGATCGGCTCCGGCAAGGGCTTCGAGCCGGCGGACCTGACCGGCTCGGCCAAGGTCGCCCTGCTCGGGGAGACGGTGACGCGCAACCTGTTCGGCGATGCCGATCCCGTCGGCCAGGTCATCCGCATCCGCAAGGTGCCGTTCGTGGTGATCGGCACCCTCGAGCGCAAGGGCCAGAGCCTGATGGGCCAGGACCAGGACGACGTCATCCTGATGCCGATCTCCACCGCCCGCAACCGGGTGCTGGGCGGCAGCCAGGCGCGGCAGCGCACCGTGGGCTCGATTTTCATCAAGGTCCGCGAGGGGGCGGACATGTCCGAAGTCGAAAGCCAGGTCCGCACCCTGCTGCGCCAGCGCCACCGCCTGCAGCAGGGCCAGGAGGACGATTTCACCCTGCGCAACCTGTCCGAGGTGCTCGGAGCGCGCGAGGCGTCGAGCCGCATCATGACGCTCCTGCTCGCCGCGGTTGCTTCGGTCTCCCTGCTGGTGGGCGGCATCGGCATCATGAACATCATGCTGGTCTCGGTGACCGAGCGCACCCGCGAGATCGGGTTGCGCATGGCGGTGGGCGCGCGCGCCCGCGACATCCTCGCGCAGTTCCTGGTGGAAGCGGTCACGCTGGCCCTGATCGGAGGACTGCTGGGCATCGTGCTCGGCATTGCGGGATCGGCCGGCATCGCCCATCTCGCCGACTGGCGGGTCGAGTTGCGGCCCGACTCGGTGCTGCTCGCGGTGAGCTTCGCCGCGGCGGTGGGCGTTTTCTTCGGTTTCTATCCCGCGCGCAAGGCGTCGCGCCTGGTGCCCATCGAAGCGCTGCGCTACGAGTAGCAAGTTTGCAGTGGACAGTGGGCAGTTTGCAGTTACTGCCAACTGACGGCTGCCAACTGCAAACTTCGCCGCGTATGCGGCGTAGAATGGCGCGCTGAATGGACTGGGCGCTCTACCTCAAGGCAGTCGTCCTCGGCGTCGTTGAAGGCCTCACCGAATTCCTGCCGGTCTCAAGCACCGGCCACCTCATCATAGCCGCGCAGTTGCTGGGCTTCGGCGGCGAGAAAGCCAAAGTCTTCGAGATCGTCATCCAGAGCGGCGCGATGCTGGCCGTGATCTGGGAGTACCGCGCCCGTTTTGCCGGCCTGCTGTTCGGCCTGCGGCGCGATCCGGCCGCGCGGCGCCTGGCCGTGAACCTGGCCGTGGCGTTCCTGCCGGCGGCGCTCGTCGGGCTCGCGCTTGCCGGGCCGATCAAGGAGCACCTGTTCCACGCAGTACCGGTCGCGGCGGCCTTCATCGGCGGAGGGCTGATCATCCTGTGGGTGGAGCGCCACCCGCGGCCGATCCGGGCGGGCAGCGTGGACGAGATGACCTGGGCGGACGCGCTCAAGGTCGGGCTGGCGCAGTGCGCCGCGCTGGTTCCCGGCACGTCGCGCTCGGGCGCGACCATCATCGGCGGCATGCTGTTCGGGCTGTCGCGGCGCGCCGCGACCGAGTTCTCGTTCTTCCTCGCGGTGCCGACCCTGATCGCCGCGGGCGTCTACGACCTCTACAAGCATCGCGCCCTGCTCGAAGCGGCCGATCTCGGCATCTTCGCGGCCGGCTTCGGCGTTTCCTTCGTCGCGGCCTTTCTCTGCGTGCGCTGGCTGCTGCGCTACGTCACCACCCATGATTTCACCGCTTTTGCCTGGTACCGCATCGCCTTCGGCGCAGTGGTCCTGCTGACCGCCTACACGGGGCTGGTGAACTGGACGCACTAGTTCCGTGAATCGGGAATGGTGAATCGGGAATCGGAAGGCGAGGCTTACCGAGCCGCCCTCGCGTTTGGCGATCTCCGATTTACGATTTCCCATTTACGATTCACCAGGTGATCTCTTTTTCCCGCTACGCCGAGCTGTTGCGCGTCCCCGGCCTGGGCGCCACCCTGGCGGCTTCGATCATCGGCCGTCTGCCCATCGGCATCGCGACGCTCGCCATGCTGCTGTTCCTGCAGGACCGCACTCGATCCTTCGCGCTCGCCGGCGCCGCGGCCGCCCTTTACGTGCTGGGACTGGCGACGGTGGCGCCCTTCCTGGGCCGCCTGATCGACCGGTTCGGGCCGCGCCCGGTACTGTCCGTGGGGGCGGTCGTTTACCCGTGCATGCTGGTCGCGCTGGTCGTGCTCGCGCTGATGGAAGGCGGTCATGGCTGGGTGGCATTCGCGGCGCTGGTCGCAGGCGCCTCCTTTCCCCCGATCACTCCTTGCATGCGCGCGCTCTATCCGCGGGTCGTGCCCGATGCCGGGCTCCTGCAAACGGCGTACTCGGCGGACGCGGCGCTGGTCGAGTCGGTTTTCATCCTGGGTCCCGCCCTGGTCGCGCTGTTCGTCGCGGCAGGCTATGCCCACGGCGCGGTGCTGTTTGCCGCGGTGTGCGCCGGGGCGGGGAACGTGGTGTTCCTGCGCTCTCCGGCGGTGCGGAGCTGGGTGATACAGCCGCCGGCCGGCCGGCGCAGCCTCCTTGGCCCGCTGCGCTCGCTGCCGCTGCTGGCGGTGTACGCGGCGAACTTTCTCTACGCTATCGCCTTCGGTCTCTATGAGCTCGCCGTAACCGCCTTCGCGGCGCAGCGCGGGATGCCCGCGGCCGCGGGCGTGATACTGGCTCTCGCGAGCGTGGGCAGCGCGGTGGGAGTGATCGTCTACGGCGGACGCGACTGGAAATGGTCCGTCACCGGCCAATTCCTGGTCAACCTGGGACTGATGGCCGCCGGCCTGCTGCTGATCGCGCCGGTAACGAACCTGTACCTGTTCGCGCTGCTCAACATCATCGCCTGCGCGACCATGGCGCCGGCGATCGCGTCGCAGTCGTTGCTGGTGTCGCGTCTGGCGGCGCGCGAGATGCTCGCCGAGACCTTCACCTGGAGCGCGACCTGCCTGCTGGCCGGGATCAGCGGCGGGATCGCGGCCGGCGGCCTGCTCGCGGAATACGTTGCGCCGTCGTGGATCCTGGTGAGCGCGGCGCTTTCGACGCTATTGGCGGTCGCGATTGTGTGGTTCGCGCTGCGGAGCCGTAAATCGGAAATCGGAAATCGGAAATCGTGAGTCGAAGCTGCGGAGGTGTTACCAGCTCGATTTACGATTCACTATTCACGATTCACGTGCATCAGCTTTGCGACCACGGCAGTCCCGCGACCCGCCATCCGCCGACCGTGTTGCGGTGCCCGCCGGCATCGCGATCGCCCTCGAAGCCTTCGAGCACGTTGTAGGCGGTGTAGCCCGCCTGCGCGGCGAGCATGGCGGCGTTGTGCGAGCGCCCCCCGCTGCGGCAGATGAAAAGTACCGGCGCCCCCTTGTCCACCTTGCTTTCCAGTTCGGCCATGAACCCGGGATTGGGGCGACCTCCGGGGTAGGTCACGATCTCGATTTCCACCGCGCCCGGGATGCGGCCGACGTAATCCCATTCGGCTCGAGTGCGCACATCGACGAGCTTTGCGCCCGGCGCATTCCGCCACACCTCGTGCGCTTCGGCAGGCGTGAGCGCGCCTCCGTACGGCAGCCCCATTTGCCGCCCGCGCGCCGCGGCGGTCTTGAGAACATCATCAACGGCCATCGAGCTTCCCTCAGTATCCGGCTGGAAATTAAGGACTATCTTACCCGAGGGTGTGCGGGACCCTTCGCACCAGAATAGTGCGGACAAGAAGCCAAGGCACCGAAGTAGTGCAGGGAAAGGTGGGTGGGTACAACAAATCCCTTGTGGCACAATGCCTTTCGCACAAAAACCCGTGGCATAAATCCTGCTCAGCAGGTAGTCCCGATCCGTCTTTTTTCGTTCGTACTCAACCTGGGAGGTCTAGATGGCCACTGCCGCCGACGTACAGAAAATCATCAAGGACAACGAGGTGAAATTCGTCGACCTGCGCTTTACCGACACCCGCGGCAAGGAACAGCACGTGTCGGTGCCGGTGTCGGCATTCGGCGATGCCAAGTTCACCGACGGGCATTTCTTCGACGGCTCGTCCATCGCGGGCTGGAAGGGGATCGAGGCGTCCGACATGGTGCTGCTGCCGGACCCGGATTCGGCGCGCATGGATCCCTTCACCGACGAGCCGACGTTGCTCCTCACCTGCGACGTGATCGAGCCCTCCGACGGCAAGGGCTACGACCGCGATCCGCGCTCGATCGCGAAGCGCGGCGAAGCCTATCTCAAGTCCACCGGCATCGCCGACACGGCGTTCTTCGGCCCCGAGCCCGAGTTCTTCATCTTCGACTCGGTGACCTGGAAGATCGAGATGGGGCAGGCGTTCTACAAGATCAAGTCCGAGGAGGCGCCCTGGTCCTCGGGCGAGGAATTCGAAGGCGGCAACATGGGTCACCGCGCGCCGATCAAGGGCGGCTATTTCCCGGTGCCGCCGGTCGACTCGCTGCAGGATATCCGCTCGGCGATGGTGCTGGCGATGCAGGAGATGGGCGTTGAATGCGAGGTGCACCACCACGAAGTGGGCGCGATGGGGCAGAACGAGATCGGCACCAAGTTCAACAGCCTGGTGAAGCGCGCCGACTGGATGATGATCTACAAGTACGCGGTGCACAACGTCGCGCACTCCTACGGCAAGACGGCGACTTTCATGCCGAAGCCGGTGGTGGGTGACAACGGCTCGGGCATGCACGTGCACCAGTCGCTCGCGAAGGGCGGGCAGAACCTGTTCAGCGGCAACGGCTACGCCGGGCTGTCCGACCTCGCGCTGCACTACATCGGCGGGATCCTCAAGCACGCCAAGGCGCTCAACGCCATCACCAACCCCGGGACCAATTCCTACAAGCGCCTGGTGCCCGGTTTCGAGGCGCCGATCAACCTGGCGTATTCCGCGCG
The DNA here is from genome assembly GCA_044867805.1 of Burkholderiales bacterium. Classification (GTDB taxonomy): domain Bacteria; phylum Pseudomonadota; class Gammaproteobacteria; order Burkholderiales; family SG8-41; genus SG8-41. The sequence continues at coordinate 13,050 of JBIOVQ010000077.1, forward strand.
CAACCGCTCGGCCGCGGTGCGCGTGCCGCTGGTGTCGAACCCGAAGGCGCGCCGCATCGAGGTGCGTTTCCCCGATCCCACCACCAACCCGTACCTCGCTTTCACCGCGATGATGATGGCCGGCCTCGACGGCATCCAGAACAAGATCAAGCCCGGCGACCCGATCGACAAGAACCTCTACGACCTGCCGCCGGAGGTCGCCGCGCGCGTGCCGAAGGTGTGCCATTCGCTCGAGCAGGCCCTGGAAGAGCTGGAGAAGGACCACGAGTTCCTCACGCGCGGCGGGGTTTTCTCGAACGACATGCTCCAGGCCTACATGGCATTGAAGGAAGAGGAACTCACGGCCTTCCGCATGCAGACGCACCCGCTCGAGTTCCAGTTGTATTACAGCTTGTAGGCTGCAGCTCCCGCATCACAAGGGCGGGAGATCCCCGCCCTTTTTGTTGCCCCGGCCGCTCCGCACCATTTGAGTGCATTGCAAATTTCGGTTGTATGACATAGACTTAGCAGAGAATACTCGGACTCGGCCGGTCAACGGCCGGCGCCGTAGGGGCGTTGTTCTGCGATGGGGTGATACGCGATCCATGAAACGCGATGTTCTGTTTGTGACCGGCGTGCTGGCCTTGCTCGCGTCCCCGGCGCTTGCCGATATCTGGGAGTGCACCGACGAGAGCGGAAACAAGCGCTTCACCAACATCAAGTCGGAAGCGAAGGGGTGCCGGCTGCTGCACGTCGTGGTGCCCAATACGGTGCCGGGAACGCGCCCGCCGGCGAAAGCGTCCGAGTCCCCCAGGAACTTTCCCAGGGTGGACGGCGATACCCAGCGCAGCCGCGACGCCGACCGCCGCAGGATCCTCGAGCAGGAGCTGGCCAGCGAGCAGAAGCTTCTCGACCAGGCGCGCAAGGAGCTGGCGGAGCAGGAGTCGCAGCGGCTGGGCAGCGAGCGCAACTACCAGCGTATGCTCGACCGCCTCGAGCCGTACAAGAAGAAGGTCAAGCTGCACGAGGACAACGTGGCCAACCTGAGACGCGAGTTGGCCGGCACCCGCTAGGGCGTGCTCGCCACGGCGCGATCGATGGCTGGCCGGAGCACCGCCCGACTTGGCGCGGTTCTTGCTCGGACCAGTATCCGGAGCTCTGACATGACTCCAGCCGCCCTCTCCGGTCTCGATCCGTTGGCGACCGCGGTGGTGCTGGTGGACGCGGAGCTCGTGGTGCGCTACATGAACCCGGCAGCCGAGAACCTGTTCGAGATGAGCAGCAGGAACGTAGCCGGCCAGCCGCTCTCCGGCTTGTTTGCCGATATCGGGCTGCTGATGGCGGCGATAGATAACGCGCGGGCGACCAGCGGCAGCTACACCGAGCACGACCTCGAGCTGGGCGTGAGCGGTCGCGGGCGACTGCACCTGTCCTGCACCGTGACGCCGGTCGAGCCGGCCGCGGGCGCCACCGACGGGGCGGAGCTGCTGCTCGAGTTCCGCCACATCGCGCAGCAGCTCCGGATCGAGCGCGAAGAGCGCATGCACGAGCAGAGCCAGGCGACGCGCGAGCTGATACGCAATCTCGCGCACGAGATCAAGAACCCGCTGGGGGGAATCCGCGGGGCGGCGCAGCTCCTCGACCGGGAGCTGGAGCGGCCCAATCTGCACGAGTACACGCAAGTGATCATCAAGGAGGCCGACCGGCTGCAATTGCTGATGGACCGGCTGCTGACGCCGCACC
>JBIOVQ010000078.1:0-15327 GCA_044867805.1 Burkholderiales bacterium
AAGGCCTAGGCGCGCGGAGCGGCGGGCGCCTGGCAGTTCTCGGCCCGCCCGAGCCCCTTGAGATAGGCGCGCCGGACGGTGCCCGACGCGATCGCCGCCGACACTTCTTTCGAGTATTTCTCGGCGCCGCTCAGCTTGCGCACCCAGCCCCGGTAAGGCACCACCACCGTGGTGAGGCTGCGCACCTGGCGGGCCGCAGCGTCGGCCGCCAGGTTGACGCCGCGCTCGATGAGGCTCGGATTGACCGATGTCACCGGCGTGTCGAGGTCCGCTCCCAATGCGGCGTCGAGCTCCTCGATCTCGGCGGCGAGCGCCGGGCAACTCCAGACCTTCGGCACCGCGTACGGCGCCTTCGCCGCAGCCGCCAGCACAGGCGGGATGTCCGCGCGAACCAGGTGAAGATCGGTGAGCGGCGCGCTTGCGCTGTCGTGGGCCTCCTTGGCGATCTTGTCCGGCGCAGCGCAGGCAGCAAGCAGCAGCAGAGCCGTCACGGGCAGCAGCCTGGTGTTCATGCTTTCCCCCCCTTGCGGTTCCCTTTCACTGCACCCGGATATTCGCGGCCTTCACGAGCTTGGCGTACTTCGCCAGGTCGTTCCTGATGACCTGCGCGAACTCCTCGGGCGAGTTTCCCACCAGCTCGTTGCCGCCCTGCGTCGCGAGCCGCTCGATCACGTCCGGCATCATGAGCGCTTTTGCCACCTCGCGGTAGAGCATGTCGACGATCGGTTTCGGCGTGCCCGCGGGCGCGACGACCGCCTGCCACTGCGTGAGCTCGAACCCCTTCAGGCCCTGCTCGTCGAGCGTGGGCACCTCCGGCAACGCGGAGGCGCGCCTCATCGCGGTGACCCCCAGCCCTCTCAAGCGCCCGGCGCGCAGGTGCGGAACCGACGTGATCACCGTATCGAACATGTAGTTGATCTGGCCGCCCAGCAGGGCCGCCAGCGCGGCGGCGCTGCCGGTATAGGGCACGTGTATGGACCTGGTGCCCGTCATCAGGTTGAAGAGCTCGCCCGACAGGTGATTGCCGCCGCCGACGCCGGTCGAGCCGTAGGTCAGCTGTCCCGGCTTGGATTTGAGCGCCGCGATGAAGTCGTTGAGGCTGACCACCGGCATCGCCGCCGGCGTCACCAGCACGTACATGTAGAGCGTGCCCTGCGTGATGGGCGCGAAATCCTTGAGGGGATCGTACGGGACTTTCTGGTACAGCACGGGATTCACGGTCAGCGGGCCGCTGTTGCCCATCAGCAGCGTGTAGCCGTCGGCCGGCGCCTTGGCGACGATGTCGGTGCCGATGCCGCCGTTCGCGCCCGGGCGGTTATCAACGACGACGGTTTGGCCGAGCGATTCGGTGAGCTTCTGGGCGATAGTGCGCGTGAAGATGTCGCCGGCGCCGCCCGGCACGTAAGGGCAGATGAAGCGTATCGGGCGTACCGGATAGGGCGACGCCTGGTCCGGCTTCTGCTGAGGCTTCTGCGCCAGCGCCCCGCACGCGCACATCGCAGCCATCAACGCCAGGATGGTGTTGATCGCGGCCCTCATTCTTGTCCTCCTCTGTGCCGGCTTCACAATAGCACAACGAGTGAGGTTGGGCTAAACTCCCCTCCTCGCATTTCGCACGCTCTCGCATGCACCCCTCGCGCGGTCCCCACCTGGTTCCCGATCGTTGCTTGCCCGGCTTCAGTCCGCCATGCTGAATCCGTCCGGCGCCGCGCGTCGCGCGATCCCCTCACTCGACCGGCTGCTCCAGCTCGGGGCCGTAGCCGACCTCATTACCCGTTACGGCCGGCCGCTGGTAACCGAGGCCGCCCGCGCCGAGCTCGCCGGGCTGCGCGCCGGCCTCACCCGCGCCACCGACGGTCCGTTCGACGAATCTCGCTTCGTGCAGGGGTGCTCGGCGCGGCTCGCGCGCGAAACCCGGACTTCGCTCAAGCCCGTCTTCAACCTGACGGGCACCGTCCTGCATACCAACCTCGGGCGCGCGGTCATGCCGCTGGAGGCAGCGGAGGCGGTAGCGCGCGCGATGACGCGCCCGGTCAACGTCGAGTTCGACCTCGGTGGCGGTGAGCGCGGCGAGCGCGATGCGCACGTGGAGCGCTGGCTCGTGCGCCTGACCGGCGCGGAAGCGGGGCTCGTCGTCAACAACAACGCGGCCGCCGTCTACCTGACGCTGAACACGCTGGGCCTGAAGAAGGAGGTCCCGGTCTCGCGCGGCGAGCTGATCGAGATCGGCGGCGCCTTCCGCATGCCCGACATCATGGCGCGCGCCGGCGTCAAGCTCGTCGAGGTCGGCACCACCAACCGCACCCACCTGAAGGACTACGAAGGCGCGATCTCGCCGCGGACGGCGGCGCTGATGAAAGTCCATACCAGCAACTACGCCGTCCATGGCTTCACCGCCGCCGTGCCCGAGGAAAAGCTCGCCGCCCTCGCGCACCGGCATAAGCTGCCCCTCGTCACCGACCTCGGCAGCGGCATGCTCGTGGAGCTCGAGGACTACGGATTGCCGCACGAGCCCACGCCGCGCGAGGCGCTCGCCGCAGGCGCCGACATCGTCACGTTCAGCGGCGACAAGCTGCTGGGGGGACCGCAAGCCGGCCTGATCGTCGGGCGCGCTGCGCTCGTCGAGCGCATCCGCAGGAACCCGATGAAGCGCGCGCTGCGCGTGGACAAGATGACGCTCTCCGCGCTCGAAGCCGTGCTTGCCCTCTACGCCGATCCGGCGCGCCTCAAGCTCCGCCTGCCGACCCTGCGGCTGCTCACCCGCCCGTCCGCCGAGATCGAGGCGCAGGCGCACCGCATGCTTCCCGCGGTCGGCGCTGTCGTGGGCGGCAAGGCCGAAGCCGAGGTCATCCCGGTGAAAAGCCAGATCGGCAGCGGCTCGCTGCCGGTGGACCTGATCGACAGCCATGGCATCGCGGTCAGCGTCCCGGGCAGGCAGCGCACTGCTCTCGCCGCGAAACTGGCTGCGGCCTTCCGCGCGCTCCCGGTCCCCGTCATCGGGCGGGTCAAGGACGGCGCGTTCATCATGGACCTGCGCTGCCTGGATGACGGGCACGAACAGGAGTTTGTGGACCAGCTGAAGCATCTGGATTTGGAGGCCCTAAAGGCGTGATTCGTGATTTGTGATTCGTGATTCGACACAAACGATTCACGATTCACGATTCACGATTCACGGATTTCGAATGATCGTCGCGACCGCCGGCCACATCGACCACGGCAAGACGCTGCTGGTGAAGACCCTCACCGGCGTGGATACCGATCGCCTGCCGGAGGAAAAAGCGCGCGGCATCTCGATCGACCTCGGCTTTGCCTATTGGCCGCTCGATGACGGGACCGTGATCGGCTTCGTGGACGTGCCGGGTCACGAGCGATTCATCCGCAACATGCTGGCCGGCGTGTGCGGCATCGACTTCGTGCTGCTGGTCGTCGCAGCCGACGACGGGGTGATGCCGCAGACGATCGAGCACCTGCACATACTCGATCTGCTGGGCATACGCCGCGGCATCGCCGTGATCACCAAGACCGATCGCGTCCCGCCCGAGCGCACGGAGCAGGTCCGCGCGGCGGTGACGGCGCTCCTCGCGCCGACGCGACTCGCTGGCATCCCCCAGCTGGCCGTGTCCGCGGTGAGCGGGGTCGGCGTCGAAGCGCTGCGCGAGCTGCTCGCCGCCGCCGCGAAAGAGCAGGCCGCCCGTTCCGCGGAGGGCCAGTATTTCCGCTTTGCAATCGACCGCGCGTTCACGATCGCCGGCAGCGGCACGGTGGTCACCGGCACCGTTTTCAACGGCGCGGTAGCCGTTGGCGACCGGCTCGTGGTCTCGCCCAAAGGCACCCAGGTACGCGTACGCGGAGTGCAGATGCGCGGCCTGCCGGCGGAACGCGCGCAGGCCGGGCAACGGTGCGCGCTCAACCTCACCGGCGCCGACCTCGAGGCGATCGCGCGCGGCGACTGGCTGGTCCACGAAGCGGTGCACGCGCCGACGCAGCGGATAGACGCACGCGTCACGGTCCTCGAATCGGAAGCGGAGCCGCTCAAGCACTGGACCCCGCTGCACGTGCATCTCGCGACCGCCGATGTCACGGCCCGCGTATCCATCCCGAAGGCGCAGCGGATCGCCCCCGGCGGCTCGGCCATCGTGCAATTGGCGCTGACAAAGCCCATCGGCACCCTCAACGGCGACCGCTTCATCCTGCGCGATCAATCGGCGCGCCGCACTCTCGGTGGCGGCGTGGTGCTCGATTCCCATGCCCGCAGCGCGCGGCGCGCGTCGCCCGCGCGCCAGGCGGAACTCGAAGCGCTGGAGCGCGGCTCTCCCGACGCGGCGCTGGCCGCCATGCTGAAAGACGCGGAGCGGGGCGTGGACCTTGCTCGTTTCGAGCAGACCTTCAATATCAGGCCCGAGCGCGCGTCCGTTCTCTACGGCGCGGCGGATATCGTCGCTCTCGGGAAGGAAGTCCGTACCGGCGTTACCCGCGCTTACCGCGACGGCCTGCGCGAAAAGGTCCTGGCCTCGATTCGCGATTTCCATCGCGAGCAGCCGCAGGCGGTCGGAAGGGAGGCGGCATCGCTGCACGCGAAGCTGGCTCCACAGCTTCCGGCGGAAGCATTCCAGGCGCTGGTGCGCGAGCTCGCGGACGAGCGCAAGCTGGAGATCGGCAGCGGCGGCCTGCGCCTGCCCGGACACGACGCCACTTCCAATCCGGAGGACCAGCGGATGTGGGAGCTCGTGTTGCCCGCGCTGGAGAAGAGCGGTTTCGCGCCGCCGCCGGTGGCGGAGCTCGCGGCCGCGCTCAAGCTCAAGGAGGCGGCGCTCAAGGACTTCCTGCACCGCAAGAGCCGCAGCGGCGAGGTGATGAGGCTGCCTCCGGACCGCTTTTACCCGCGCGCGACCCTGGCTACGCTCGCCGCGACGGCGCAAGCCGTGGCCCGAGCCAGCCCCAACGGCATGTTTACGGCGGCGCAGTACCGCGACGCGACCGGCATCGGCCGGGGCCTGGCGATCGAGATACTGGAATTTCTCGACACGCTCGGCATCACGCAGCGCCTGGGCGATGCGCGCAAGCTGCGCAAGGATTTCGTGCCCATCCTGGGGGCCGCCGAACCGGCCCGCCCTCCCGAAAAGCCTGCTGCGGGCGCCGGAGCGCAGAAGACCCCCTCTCAACGCGGGGGACGCTGAGGACGCAGAGGAAGATGAGAAATGAATGCCAGGCAAGAGCAGGAAGAACCAGCCGTTTAGAGTAACTTCCATCCTGGAGCCTAGGGTGATTGAAAGAACTCCGCGCGCCCTCCGGGTCCACTGCGTCCTCGGCGTCGGGAGGTGATCGTGGCAAGCTACGACCTGATCGTGATCGGCGAAGGCATCAGCGGCCTGACCTGCGCCGGGCACGCGGCGCGCGCCGGCCTGCGCGTGGCGACGTTCGAGTCCACCCTGTTCGGCGGGCTGGTAATCAACGTAAACGAGCTCGACGGCTACTCCGAAGGCGGCCACAAGTCGGGGACCGATCTCGCCTCCGGGCTGATGCAAGCCAATTCCGATGCCGGCGTAAAGAGCATCCAGGAAGGAGTGAGCGCCGTGCGCGCCAACGGCCGTGGATTCGAGGTCGTGTCCGATTCCGGCCGTCACGCGGCGCGCAGCGTGGTCATTGCCTCGGGCGCGCGGCTGAAGAAACTCGGCGTGCCGGGCGAGAGTGAATTCGAGGGCCGCGGCGTTTCGAGCTGCGCCGACTGCGACGGCCCCATGTTCCAGAACGAGGACGTCGTGGTCGTCGGCGGCGGCGACTCCGCGCTGCAGGAAGCGTTGGTGCTCTCGCACTACTGCCGCAGCGTGAAGCTGGTCCATCGCGGCGATGAGCTGCGCGCGCAAAGGCACCTTGCGGAGCGGGCCCGCGCCAACCCCGGGATCTCCGTCGCACGGAAGGCCACCGTTGAGGCGATACTGGGCGGCAAGATGGTCGAAAAGGTGCGCATCAGGCATGCGGGAGACGGAAGGACCGAGGAGATTCCATGCGCCGGCGTGTTCGCCTACGTTGGATTGGAGCCGAGCGCTGCCTTCGCGCCGGCCGGCATCGCCCGCGACGCGCGCGGCCATCTCGCCACGGACAAGGATTGCGAAACATCGATCGCCGGCATATGGGCGATCGGCGCGGTGCGCGCCGGTTACAGCGGGCTGCTGCGCGACGCCGTGCCGGAAGCGCGGCGCGTCGCCGAGGCCGTCCGCGACCGACTGGATTAGAAATGCGTCGCCGATGAACGCAGATAAACGCAGACTTTTCGGGAAAGCACTAAACTACTTTCTCAATATCGGCGTTGATCGGCGTTAATCGGCGTCGCCGTGTTACTAACGGAAGGGAATCGTCCCCGGTGGGGCGGCCGGACTTCAAACCCGGTTAGGGCCGCTTGCGGTTCTGTGTGGGTTCGACTCCCACTCTCTTCCGCCATCCTTTCGCGCAGGCGCGAAAGGATGATCGGGGAACAGAAACGAGAATCGCGAAGCAGCGCGACTCCTCATCCCTCATCCCTCATCCCTCATCCCTCGAGTAACGCCGCCAGGCGTTACTTTGGGAGCCCCTTGGCCATCCCGAGCTGGGTCAGGATCCCGTTGTAGACCTTGATCTCGCCGTCCAGGTCCTTGCGGAACTGGGCCGGGCCCGCAAAGGCGTCGTACCAGCCAAACTTGTCCAGCATTTTCCTCCACGAGTCGGTCTTTACCATCTTCGCCAGCGCCTGGTCCCAGTAATTGACGGCGCTCGGCGGCGTCTTCGGGGGAGCGAAGAGGCCCCGCCAATGCAGGATCTCGACCTTGATGCCGAGAGAGCGCCAGGTGGGCACCCGCGCGAGATCTCCCTCCAGGGGCTTCGGCGAGGAAACCGTCAGCAGCCGAGCCCGCCCGCCCTTCACCTGCTCGATCGCCTCGGAGAGCCCCGTGGAGATGACCGGCACGTGGCCGCCCAGCAGCTGGATCATCAGGTCGCCGCCGCTCTTGAAGGGCACGACCTTGACCTGCTTCGGATCGATGCCATACGCGAGCGCCGGGCGCAGGATGTTCATCTGGTCGTTGCTCGGGATCGTTCCCACGCCGAACACGACGGAGCCCGGGTTCGCCTTGAGCCTGTCGAGCACCTCCCTGGCGGACTTGAACGGCGAATCCGCGCGCACGACCCATACCAGGTACTCGGTGGTGAGCCGCGCGATCGGCGTCAGGTCGCGGTGGTCGATCGGGGTGGTGCCGACCAGCTTGTTGACGTAGACCCGGTTCGACTCGACGTACAGCGTATAGGGATCGCCGCTGCGCTGGTGGACGTACGATTTCGCGAGGTTGCCGCCCGCCCCGCCCATGTGCTTCAACACGAAGCCCGTCGCATGCAGCCGGGTCTCCAGCATCGCCTGCTCCAGCGCGCGGCCGGTCAGGTCGAGACCGCCGCCCGGATTGCCCGCTACGACCATGAGGACCGGGCGCTCGGGAAACGCGGCGGCCTGCCCGACGTCCGCCGCAAGGCTCGATGCCGCCGCCATGCACAATAATAACGACCCGCGAATCATCATGATTGTCTCCTCGTCGATTGATCTTCTGCCGCGATCATTATATGTCGGCGCGCCTGTTCAGCCGGCGCCCTCGATCTCGTTCGTGACGGCGCGGGAATTGCCGAAGCACGGCACGTAAACCGAGTGCGTGCCCGGCCCGCCGGCGACCACGATCCAGATGTCCTCGGGCCGCGGCGATATCGGCAGTATCGTGTCGGGCCCGATGCGGCCCAGCTCCCTGCCGCGGGAGGACTCCACCCGCAGCAAGTCCTTGTCGGTCATCCGCCGTGCCGGCATCTTGGAAAGCTCCCACAGGCGGCGCTTGACCTCCGCCTTGGCGAGCCCCCCGGCCTTCAGGATTTCCGCGTGCTCGGGAGCGAGGATCAGCCAGGGCTCGCCGCCGTGGCAATACTCGTTGCTCGGGGGGTGCTGCATCGTCTCCGCGATGGCGCGCAGGAGCTCGCCGGCGTTCTTGGTGTGGGTGTTCATATTCATCGTGCCCTCAGCGCCCACCACCGTGACTGTGCTCGCTCCGCGCCCGAAGCCGCGCTCCACGTGCAGCGGCTCCCAGGGATTCGCCGCCTCGTTCTCCGCGCAGCAGAAGGAGTACTTGCCCGGCTGCCCGTGCGTCGCGCGGTCCATCTCGCCGGGCAGCGCGCCCCCGCAATTCTGCAGGACCAGGCGCAGCGCGCGCCCGAGCGTCGCGTTCGCCCGGGCGCCCTGCCCCAGGCAGTTGAAGGCACCGTTGACGCCGAGACGTTGCGCAGCGGGCCCGTTGACGACGATCCAGACGGCTACCGGGTTGGTCGTCGCCTGTATTCCCTGCAGGTTGAACTCCGGGACGGCCGCAGCCTCGACCGCGGCGATCAGCGCCGGCAGGTACTCGGGATCGCATCCCGCCAGGACGGCGTTGATGGCGATGCGCTCGACGGTCGCGGCCCCGAAGCCCGGCGCGATGCGCGCCACGACTTCGCCGGGCGGGCGCCGCGTGCAGGCGAGCATCTGCTGCACGCGCTCCACCGTGGGGGGAACGACCGGCAGCCCGTCGCCCCAACGGCGCTCGCGGTAGAGCTGGTTGATCGCGTCGATGTCGTCGGGCGCCTCGAGCAGCGCGGCGCGCTCATCGTTCATCGTGGCGCCTCAACTGATGAGTTTCACGATATCGCGCACGCATTGCCTCGCCATCTCGCGCACTTCATCCCGCTTGCGCAGGCCGAAAGGATGCGCGATGACGGCGATCGGCAGGGCCGGGTTACCCAGCGCTTTCGCCTGCGCGCGGCCGAGCGTCGTGAAGGCGGTCGAGCATATGGTGACGGCCGTGCGCCCCCGTTTCGCGATCTCCACACTGTCGTGGACACTCCACGACGCGCACGACCCTCAGTCGCCCGAGCCGGCGATCACCACGTCGCACTGGTCGGCCAGCTCCCTCACGATCTCTTCCGGCGCCGGCACGGACGCGGAGCGCTTCCTGCGCTTGATGACCTGCTTCACCCCGTACTCCGCGACCAGCAGGTCGGCGAGGTCGTCCACGAGGTGATCGAAATTGGGCTTGGCGTTGTCGATGAAGCCGACGGTCTTGCCGCTCAGGGTCGCGAGCCGGGGGCCGGACTTTTCCGCCCCGGCCTGGCGGGTCGCCGTGGGATCGTAGAGCAGTACCATCGCCGGTATACTACCAAAGCAAACTGACGGCTGACGACTGACGGCTGACGACTGGATGGAATCCCTATGACACTTGCACTCGAACTTGCCAGGCGCATCAATGCCGTGCGCTACGAGGACCTGTCTTCCGAAGCCGTGCATTGGGCCAAGGTCGGGATCCTCGACACGGTGGGCGTGACGCTCGCCGGCGCGCGCGAGGAAACGGCCCGTATCGTCGAGAATGTGATCGCAAGCGGCGCCGGGACGGGGACGAGCCTCGTCTTCGGCGGCAACCGCCGCGCGTCCGCGCTCGATGCGGCGCTGGTCAACGGGGCCGCTTCGCATGCACTCGACTTCGACGACTGCAACAACACGCTGGGCGGCCATCCTTCGGCGCCGATCCTGCCGGGGTTGTTCGCGCTGGCGGACGGCATCGGCACCAGCGGCCGCGATTTCATCGCCGCCTACGTGGCGGGCTTCGAGACCGAGTGCAAGGTCGCGCTCGGCGTCCACTTCTACCACTACACCAAGGGCTGGCACCCGACGGCCACGCTCGGCGTGTTCGGCGCCGCCGCCGCCTGCGCGAAGCTGCTGAAGCTGCCCGACGACAGGATGGCCACCGCGCTCGCCATCGCCGCCTCCCTCGCCTCCGGCATCAAGGCCAACTTCGGCACGATGACGAAGCCGCTCCACATCGGCCACTGCACGCGCAACGGCCTGTTCGCGGCGCTGCTTGCGCGCGACGGCTTCACCGCGAACGACGGCGCGTTCGAGCACAAGCAGGGCTTTCTCAATGTCTTCAACGGCGCCGGGAACTACGATGCGGGCAAGATCCTGCCCGCCTGGGGCAAGCCATTCGACATCGTCAAGCCGGGCATCGCAATCAAGCAGTATCCGTGCTGCGGCAGCACGCATTCCGCGCTGGACGCGATGCTCAGGCTCGCGCGCGAGCACAAGCCCGATGCCGGCGACATCGAGCAGGTGGACGTGTGGACCCATGCGCGGCGGCTCGAGCACACCAATCGGCCCGACCCGAAGAGCGACCTCGACGCCAAGTTCAGCGTCCAGTACTGCATGGCGCGCGCGCTGCTCGACCGGCGCATCGCGATCGAGCATTTCGAGGGAAAAGCGCACGAAGAGCAGAAAGTACGCAAGCTGCTGCTGCGGGTGCACGCCGCTCCCTACACCACGGCGCAGTTCCCCGAAGACAACCACTTCGGCGCGGAAGTGAGGGTGACGCTCCGCGGCGGCAAGGCGCTGGGCGCGAAGGTGAACGAGCCGTTCGGCCGCACCTCGGAGAATCCGCTGCCGGCCGGGCTGCTCAAGGAAAAGTTCGAGAACTGCGCCGCCCGGGCGCTGTCGCGCGAGCGCGTCGCGCCGCTCTACTCGGCGATCCAGGGCTTCGAGAACCTGAAGGACGTGCGCGAGATGACGGCGATCATCGCGGGAGAAGCGCGCGCACAGGCCGCGGCGTGAGAAGCGTCGGCCGGCTGCTGCAAGGCTCGCCGTTCCGCACGTTCCTGCTCTATCCCGCCATCGTCGTGGCCTGGGAGCTGCTTCTGAACCAGGGGCAGCTGCGTCTCGAGCCCTGGTTCCTGCCGTTGCTCGCCTGGGGCTATCTTCAATACCGGCTGGTTGGCCGCTACCGCATCCGGCTCGGCGGAGGCGGACCCGGGATGGACACTCCGCCGGAGCGGCTGGTGGTCAGCGGGCCGTTCGCATGGTGCCGCAATCCGATGTACCTCGGTCACATCATCTTCCTGCTGGGGCTCACGCTCAGCCTGCGCTCCGAGCTCGGCGCGGTGATCACGGCCGCGACCGTGGTCTGGTTCCAGTTTCGAGTGGCGCGGGACGAAAAGCGGCTGCGCGAGCGCTTCGGCCAGCCCTACGTGGACTACAGCGGGCGCGTGAAGCGCTGGATACCATTCCTTTAGTAGAACCGGTCTTAAGAATAGCCACAGAATCACACGGAAATATACGGACCAGAACCCAATCTGATGACGGCCGCTATTTCTTTGGGATTTCTGTGTGGTTCCGTGTGTTTCCGTGGCTGAAGTTTCTTTGGGATAAGGAGACACGGCCGTGAAGCCTCGAATCACTCTCGTCACCCTCGGCGTCGACGACCTGGAGCGGTCGCTGCGGTTCTATCGCGACGGCCTCGGCTTGAAGACCGAGGGCATCGTTGGACAGCAGTTCGAGCACGGCGCAGTGGCGTTCTTCGACCTGCAAGCCGGCCTCAAGCTCGCGATCTGGCCGCGCAAGAGCATTGCGCACGATTCGGGAATTCCTGCGGGAAGGCCGAACGCCACCGAATTCACCCTCGGGCACAACGTCGCCTCGAAAGCCGAGGTGGACGCGGTCATGAAACAGGCGAAGGAGGCGGGTGCAGTGATCGTGAAGCCGGCGCACGACACGTTCTGGGGAGGCTACGCGGGTTACTTCCAGGATCCCGACCAGCATCTGTGGGAGGTCGCATGGAACCCGCAGTGGCCCCTCCCGGAGTAAGCCGGCGTCTGGCCGACCGGATTGAGCTCCGCCGTGCAAGCTCGCGCGCCCGATGCGCCGTCCGCCAGCACGCACCGCGTGGCCGCGGGGTGGAAATGGTTCGTCGCCCTGGTGTTCCCGGTCCTGGCGGGGCTGTGCGCGTGGGCATTGCTGGACATCATCGACGAGTACCGCACGGGCAGGGAGTGGGACAACGTCTGGCGTTTCGGCTTGGTGCTCGCGATATTGGGCGGCCTGGTCCTGTTCTCGCTCGCCTCCGTCATCCTGATATTCCGCGCCCGCGTCGTGCTGAACGGTGAAACGCTGGCGGTGCGCGGCCTGTTCCGCACACGCGTCATCGCCGCGCGCGAGTTCGACGGCTATCGCTGGATAAACGGCGGGCTCCACCTCTATCTGAAGGGCGACCAATGGCCCCTCAATCTCACCCACTACGAGGGGCAGGGAGAGCTGATCCAGTGGGTTTCCTCTCATGCCCCCGACCTGGGCGCGCTCGAGCTGGCCAGGGAGAACCAGGAGATCCGCCGCGACCCCACGCTCGGCATGATGGAATCGCAGAAAGAGGCGGAGCTTGCCCGCCTGCGCGGGCTTGCGAGCAAGCTGAACTGGGTCGCCTATCTGGGCGCCGCGGTCTTCGTGCCGAACGCGTTTCTGCTCGAAGACCCGACCGTGGAAAAGCTCGCGGGCGCCGTTCTCGCCGCCATGCCGGTCGGCGCGCTGGTGCTGGCGTCCCTCAATCCGGGGCATGTGCGGTTCGATTACCGGGAAGGCACCCGCTACCCGCAAGTTCTTACCGGTATCCTGACTTCCGGCCTGGCGCTGGGCCTGGTGTCGCTGCTCGATCCGCACACCTTGCTCGGCGACGCGTTCTACCGCTGGCTGGTCCCGGTCGCGGTGGTAAACGGGCTGCTCTGGATAGTCATGGAATCCCGCGGGATCCGGGATCTCTACCAGCGCGGCTGGCTGCTTGCGGCGATCACCGTTGCGTCGTTCTTCCTCCTGTCGGCCGGCTGGGCCGGGGGCGCGATCTACCAGATCAACAAGAATTTCGACGAGTCGGAGCCGACCTGGAGCCCGACCACCGTCGTCGGCAAGCGGACGGAATCGCTGAGAACCGGCACCTCCTACTACCTGAAGGTGGAACCTTGGGACGCCCCGGGCGGCGAACCGCTCGAGTTGAGTGTTTCGAAAGCGCAGTATGGGGCGCTCGATATCGGCGCGCAGGTCGAAGTCGGTGTCCGGGGCGGCGCCCTCGAAATTCCCTGGGTCGCGGACGTCCGCCGGCTGGGTAAGCTCGCCGCTCAGACCGCAAATAGTGAATAATCAGCAGGTTACGAGCTTGCGCTGGATGCGCCGCCGCGGCGGGTTGCAAAAGGCGGGGCAACCCTTTCTGATAGCACGAAGAACAATCAAGGCCACCCCGTCCCCATGCGGATCTTCGTCCTCGGCGCCGGCGCCACCGGCTCGTTGATCGCGCAGTTGCTCGTCCGCCAGGGCCACCAGGTCGTGTGTGGCGACCGCAACCCGGACCGCGCGCGCCGCTTCCTGGGGCGGAAGTCCCGGATCCCGGTCGCGCCGGTGAACGCACGCAACCTGTGGAGCATCGTCAAGGCCGGCCGGGGCAGCCACCTGATCGTCAACGCCGGCCCCGCCGTCCTCAACAAGATCGTCCTGCGCGCCGCGCTGCGCCTGCGCGCCCACTACCTCGACATGGCTTCGCACCAGACCGACTCCCCGTTTCATGCCGAGCAGCTCCGCTTCGCAAGGCAATTCGTCGCCAAAAACCGCACCGCGGTGATCAACGCCGGCGCGGCGCCGGGGCTCACCAACCTGCTGGTCGCGCGCAGCGCGGACCTGCTCGATGAGCTCGACTCGGTGCACGTCCGGCTGTTCGAAAGCACCGGCAGCGACGAGCCCGTGGCGCAGTGGTCGTCCGATGCGGCCTTCGACGAGGCGGTTTCCCGGCCGCGCGTCTATCGGGGCGGCCGCTTCCTTTTCGGCAAGCGCTTCGGCGAGCGGGAGGCATTCCGCTTCGCCCGGCCGGTCGGAGCGGTCCCGGTCATGCTCGCGGCGCAGGACGAAGTCGTCACCTTGCCGCGCCTCATCAGGATGCGCGAGATGGACGTCAAGATCGGAGGGAACGACTTCGACCGCCTGCGCCGCTGGTATCTCCAGGGCCGACTCAGGAAAGGCCGCGGGCCGGGGGCGGGCCGCTTCCCGCAAACGCCGACGCCGCGCCAGGTCGCCCGCCTGGTCGCCCGCGGGATTTACTATCATGCGCGCTTCGCGGTGGCCGTGGTCGTGAGCGGCCGCAAGGGCGAGCGGCACGCCGTGATCCGGTGGGACGCGGCCTTCCCCACCCTCGCGCAGATCCGCCGCCGCGAGGTCTACACATCGCCGATCGCCTGGGCGACCGCTCACCTCGCCGCGCTGTTCGTAAAGCACTTTCCGCGCGACCTGCCCGGGGTTCATCCCCCCGAAGCGTTGCCAGCGAAAAACCGCCAGGCGGTGCTCGCCGGCGCGCGCGCCTACGGGATCCGTATCACCCGGCGCATCGCGTTGCTGAAGCCGATCGAGGACGAGGAGTGATTAGTTGGGGATGAGGGCGGAGGGACGAGGGATGAAGCATGACAGCCGCCGGCACAAAATGGCGCCTTACAATCCGCCTTTTCGGACAACCAATACCTGTTAGGTCGCACGCAGGGGCGCCACTAATGAGGCCAGCGACGAAAACCAAACTCTTGTGGATGATTGCTTCGTTCTGTGGTGTTGCAGCGCTGGGGCTTGCGGTGCTGGCTTTCGTGCTAATAAAAGGCGGTGCATATCCACCCGAGGGCACCGGTTCCCTGGGACACGTCGGCATGGTTATCGCCGGCATCATCGCCGCGTTTCTTGGCATCTTTTGCGGTGGCCTGGGTCTTGTCTGCGCGTCCCGCGTCAAAGTCATCGAAAATGCGAACAAACCGATTCCGAAAGGCGGGACACGTGAGTAGCGTGCCACCTAACTCAAGGTCGAACGGATGGGCTGCCAGCGCCGCGCCAGGTCAGCTGAGCGTTCCGGTCCGCCGTTCACCAGGGCGTTAGGTTGCGAGCCATGCGCGGATTTGTGGCCCTGATCGGAGTAGGTTCGGTGGTCACCGCGCTTGGACTTGTGTTGGCGCTCGCTCTTACTGCTCGGCCCTCGGGCGATATCGCAAGCATGGTGGTGTTCATTGCACTCGCCGCGCTACTGGCGCTATCTACGGCGTATCAAATGTATCGTTTGCTGCAGTATTCGACTAAACCTCAGTCTCCCAAGCACAATCTCGCTCCGATAGCGGCACTCTTGATATTCGGTGCATTAGTCGGCCTGACGCTGGTTGCGGCTGCTATCGCGGACGGTGCACATGGCATGGCGCTTCTTCTCCCAGGTTTTCTCATCCACTTGGTGCTTACCTGTGTTGCGCGGTACAAATTCGCAACCTGACAGCGCGTTGGTGAGCGACGCGGAACCTCATCCGATAAAGTGGACACCTCGACCTAACGTCCCGTCCGTTCCAGCCCGCGCAACTGAACGGGCGCTCTGCGACCGGTCACCGATCACTCGACTTTCACCCCAGCCGCCTTCACCACCCTGCCCCACATCTCGATGTCGGCGCGCAGGAAGCGGGTGAATTCGTCGGGCG
>JBIOVQ010000079.1:0-3141 GCA_044867805.1 Burkholderiales bacterium
GTCGAGCAACTGGCGATTGCCGAGAAGAAGTTGCCGAAGCTTCCCGCTCTCACGAAGGCGCTCGCTACGCTGCGCGCGCTGGCCAAGGCCTGCACCATCCCGGCGAGCTTCGATCTTGCCGAACTCCGCGGCTACCACTACCACTCCGGTGTCGTCTTTGACGCGTACTGCGACGGCATCGCGGGACCGGTCGCGCGCGGAGGGCGCTACGACGAAGTCGGCAAGGCGTTCGGACGCTCGCGCCCGGCCACCGGCTTTTCCATCGACCTGCGCGGGCTTGCCGCGGTGGCGCGCCCGCCGGCGCGGTCCGGGAAGACCGTCGCTTCAACCTCCAAACGCAGAGGACGCGGAGGACGCCAGGAACGCGGATAATCGGCGAAATGTTTACCGGATATTTTTCCCTTTGCGTCCCCTGCGTCCTCAGCGATGAGAGTTTGAGCTAGCCATGCCGAAGGCAAGAAACGTCGTCGTGATCGGAGCCCAGTGGGGCGACGAGGGCAAGGGCAAGATCGTCGACTGGCTGACCGATCACGCGCGCGGCGTGGTGCGCTTCCAGGGCGGCCACAACGCCGGCCACACGCTGGTGATCGACGGTCGCAAGACGGTCCTCCACCTGATTCCATCCGGCATCCTGCGCAAGAAGGTCGCCTGCTACATCGGCAACGGCGTCGTGGTGTCCCCCCAGGCGCTGGTCGAGGAAATCACGATGCTGGAAAAGGCCGGCGTGAAAGTGCGCGAGCGGCTGAAGGTGAGCGAAGCCTGTCCGTTGATACTGCCGTACCATTCGGCCCTCGATCTCGCGCGCGAGCACGCCCGGGGCGATTTCAAGATCGGCACCACCGGGCGCGGCATCGGGCCGGCGTACGAGGACAAGGTGGGGCGCCGGGCGATCCGGCTGCAGGACCTGTTCCACCCCGAGCGCTTCGCCAGGAAGCTGAAGGAGCTGCTCGACTTCCACAACTTCGTGCTGGTGAACTACCTTCGCGCCGCGCCGGTGGACTACCGGAAGACCTTCGACGACGCCATGAAGGTGGCGCCGGAGATCAAGCCGATGATCGCCGACGTGCCGCGGCTGCTCTACGAAGCCGGGGCGGCGGGCGACAACCTGCTGTTCGAAGGCGCGCAGGGCGCGCTGCTCGATATCGATCACGGGACCTATCCGTTCGTGACGTCGAGCAATTGCGTGGCGGGCGCGGCAGCCGCCGGCGCCGGCATCGGCCCGCAGCATCTGCATTACATCCTTGGAGTGACCAAGGCCTACGCCACGCGCGTCGGCTCGGGGCCGTTTCCCACCGAGCTCGACGACGCAATCGGCCGGGGGCTGGCGAGCCGCGGCAACGAATTCGGCTCTACGACCGGCCGGCCGCGGCGCTGCGGCTGGTTCGACGCGCCCGCGCTCAAGCGCTCGATCCAGATCAACGGCGTCTCGGGCCTGGGCGTGACCAAGCTGGATGTGCTCGACGGCATGGAGACCGTGCAGCTCGCCGTCGGCTACCGGCTTTACGGCAAGAGCACCGATATCCTCCCGGTCGGAGCGGAAGAGCTCGAGGAGTGCGAACCGGTCTACGAGGAGATGCCCGGCTGGAAGGAAAGCACGGTCGGGCTGACGCGCTTCAAGCAACTGCCGAGAGCGGCGCAGAGCTACCTCAACCGCATCGAGAAAATCTGCGGGGTGCCGATCGACCTCATCTCCACCGGCCCCGAGCGCGAGCAGACGATAGTCTTACGACACCCCTTCAAATAATAGTGCTGAGTGCCAAGTGCTGAGTGCTGAGCGTGCGAAGAAGTGGAAATCTCCGGGTGTTCTGAGCGTGTCCACTCGGAACTCAGGACTCAGAACTCGGCACTTGAAGAGTGGTGCCCAGGAAGGGACTCGAACCCCCACAGTGTTGCCACCGCCAGGACCTGAACCTGGTGCGTCTGCCAATTCCGCCACCTGGGCATGAGCGCGCGATTTTATCAGTTTGTCGAGGCGCTTGCCTCGACAAACTGTAGAATGAAGGACTTAGCGGATCCCCGCCTCGGTGAACGTATCACCTGGTGCGCCGAAAGCCACCGTTCCCCAGAATGCAGTGTCCCATTCAGCCTGCCGGCTCTGATGTCCCGGTGAGCGACTCCGGTGGAGTACATGCGGAAGTCCGGTAGGGCTCGTCCGGCAGGCTCACGCGATCCGCACTTCGATCGCGAGGCGCGCCGCTACGCGCAGCCGGTGGCGAGCCGCGAGTTCATCTTGCAGACCCTGAAGAAGAAGGGCGTGCCCGTCGCCGAGCAGGAGCTCGAGCGCCTGCTGCACATCGGCGCGCAGGACCGCGACGCCTTCTCGAAGCGCATCGCCGCCATGGAGCGCGACGGCGAGATCATGCGCAATCGCCGCGGCGCGATCTGCGTGGTGGAGAAGCTGGACCTCCTGCGCGGGCGCGTGCAGGGGCATCCCGACGGATTCGGCTTCCTCGTCCGCGAGGACGGCGGGCCCGATGTCTTCCTCGGCCCGAAGGAGATGCGCGAGGTTCTGCACGGCGACCGCGTGGTCGCGCGCATCTCCGGCACCGACCGCAAGGGCCGGCCTGAAGGCAAGATCGTGGAAGTATTGGAGCGCGGCCAGCAGCGCCTGGTCGGCCGGCTGCGCAGCGAGCACGGCATACTCACCGTCACCGCCGAGGACAAGCGCGTCAGCCATGAATTCCTGGTTCCGCCGGACGCGGCGGGCGGGGCCAGGCCGGGGCAGGTAGTAACCGTGGAGATCGCCGTGCAGCCCTCGAAGCACGCGCAGCCGGTGGCGCGGGTCACGGAAGTGCTCGGCAACTATGCCGACCCCGGCATGGAAATCGAGATCGCGCTGAGGAAGCACGCGCTGCCGCACGCTTTCTCGCGCGCGGCGGAGGAGTTGTGCGCGAAGCTGCCGGGCGAAGTGACCGCGGAAGACCGTGCCGGCCGCACCGACCTCACCCGGCTGCCGCTGGTGACGATAGACGGCGAGACCGCCAAGGACTTCGACGACGCCGTGTACTGCGAACCCCCCCAGGACTCCCCCCCTTATCAAGGGGGGGACGAAACACGGGGCTCCGTTTCGAGGGGGGGTCGGGGGACGTGGCGCCTGATCGTCGCCATCGCCGACGTGAGCCATTACGTGAAGCACGGGGA
>JBIOVQ010000080.1:0-9029 GCA_044867805.1 Burkholderiales bacterium
CCAAGTTCACCTACATCCCGTTCAAGGGCGGCGGCGAAGTGGCGACGCAGCTCGTCGGCAAGCACGTGGATTCCACGGTGAACAACCCGATCGAGGCGGTGGCGCACTGGCGCTCGGGCAAGCTGCGCGCGCTGTGCGTGTTCGACGGCCAGCGCATGCCGTACAAGAAGAAGGTGACGGAGACCATGGCATGGGGCGATATTCCGACCTGCAAGGAACTCGGCATTCCGATGGAGTACGTCATGCTGCGCGGCATCTTCATGCCGTCGAACGTGGGCCCGGAGGTGGTCGCCTTCTACGTCGACCTGTTCAAGAGGATCCGCGGGACCGCAGAGTGGAACAAGTTCATGGAAGACGGCGCCTTCAACCAGACCTTCATGGTGGGCAAGGAGTACGCGAACTGGGTTGCCAACGCCGAGAATCTGCACCGGCAGCTGATGACCGAAGCCGGCTTCCTGGGCAAGAGATAGCAGGAACGACCAGACAGCCGGCGGGTGCCGTCCCGCCGGCCCGTCGCAAATCCCGCCCGGCGGCGGCGCGTCAGCGCCACCGCCGGCTTTTTAACGGCGTGGCGGTTGGATCAAGAGGCCGTTTCGGGATGTATGAAACGGCCCCTGATGTAGGGGAGCATGAGGGGAATATCCCCTCATTCCATTCCGAAAATGGCGCATAACCAGAATACGGCGCAGGGGGCGGCTCGCACCGTTGTCGTTGACCTCTCCGTTGCGGTAATCATCTTCATGCTGGGCGCGCTGGTCGCCTGGGACAGCGTCCGGCTCGGCGCAAGCTGGGCGCCCGACGGCCCGCAGGCCGGCTACTTCCCGTTCTACATCGGCGCGCTTATCTGCACCTGCGCCACCGTCGTCTTCGTGCAGGCACTCCTGCGGTTCAAGACCGACCGGGCGGTGTTCGTCGGCAGGGCGCAATTCAGGCAGGTGCTGGTCATACTGCTGCCGTCCGCCGTCTATGTGTTCGGCGTCTGGTTGATCGGCATCTATGTCTCTTCCGCGTTGTTCATTATCCTGTTCATGCGATTGGCCGGCCACTATAGCTGGCTGCGCAGCGTGGTCGTGGGCCTGGTGGTGAGCGTGACCGCGTTCGTGCTGTTCGAGATCTGGTTCAAGATTCCCCTTCCCAAGGGGCCGTTCGAGCGGCTGATCGGCTACTAGGCTACCGACCCGTGGAAGAGATCAACGCTCTGTTTCACGGCTTCGCGGTCGCGTTGACGCCGTACAACCTGATGCTGATGGTCGTCGGCATCACGCTGGGCGTGATCATCGGCGTGCTGCCCGGGCTGGGGGGCGCCAACGGAGTCGCCATCCTGCTGCCCCTCACGTTCTCGATGTCGCCGACATCGGCGATCATCATGCTCTCGTGCATCTACTGGGGCGCCCTCTTCGGCGGCGCGATCACGTCGATCCTGTTCAACATACCGGGGGAGCCGTGGTCGGTGGCGACCACCTTCGATGGCTATCCCATGGCGCAGCAGGGGCGCGCCGGCGAGGCGCTCACCGGGGCCTTCACCTCGTCGTTCGTGGGCGCGCTGGTGGCGGTGCTCATGTTCACGTTCCTCGCCCCGCTCATCGCCCGGTTTGCGCTGCAGTTCGGGCCGCCCGAGTTCTTCTCGGTCTACCTGCTCACCTTCTGCAGTTTCGTCGGCACCGGGAAGGGCAATCCTTTCAAGATCGTGGCCGCCATGATGCTGGGGTTCGCCATGGCGGCGGTCGGCATCGATATCGTGACCGGGCAGCTGCGGCTCACTTTCGGCTTCACCGAGCTGCTGTCGGGTTTCCATTTCCTGGTGGCGGTGATCGGGCTGTTCGGCATCGGGGAGATCCTGCTGTCGATGGAGGAAGGGCTTTCGTTCTCCGGGCACTCGGCCAGGATCAATCCCAAGATCGTGCTCGAGACGTGGGCCAGGCTGCCACGCTACTGGGCGACGTCGATCCGCAGCTGCATCATCGGCTGCTGGATGGGCATCATTCCCGGGGGGGCCACGCCCGCCTCGTTCATGAGCTATGGCGTTGCGCGCAGGATGTCGAGGGACGGCGACAAGTTCGGCAAAGGCCAGCTCGAGGGCGTGGTGGCGCCCGAAACCGCGGCGCACGCCGCCGGCACTTCGGCGCTGCTGCCGATGATCACGCTCGGCATCCCGGGCTCGCCGACCGCGGCGGTGCTGCTCGGCGGCCTGATGATCTGGGGACTGCAGCCGGGACCGCTGCTCTTCGTGGAGCAGAAGGATTTCGTGTGGGGGCTGATCGCCAGCATGTACCTGGGCAACATCGCCGGCTTGATCGTCGTGCTCACAGCCGTGCCCCTGTTCGCTGCCATCCTGCGCGTGCCGTTCCCGATCATCGCGCCGGTGATCGTGGTGATCTGCGCCATCGGCGCCTTCACCGTGAAGAACAACATGCTCGACGTCTGGATGATGGTGGTCTTCGGCCTGGTGGGCTACGCCTTCAGGAAGCTGGATTACCCCCTGGCGCCGATGGTACTCGCGCTCGTGCTGGGCGACGCCGCGGAGAGCTCGTTCCGGCAGTCCATGCTGATGTCGCAGGGCGACCTCACGATCTTCTTCTCCAACTGGCTCGTCGGCAGCCTCACCGGGCTCGCCCTGGTGGCGCTGTTCTGGCCGCTGATTTCGTCCGGCATCGGGCGCCTGCGCACGGCGGTCACGGCCCCGCGCCGCGCGTAGATTTGCCTAGATCTTGCCGTCGCGCTTCAGGCGCGATAGTGTTTCCGGTGAAAGATTGAGGTAGGAAGCGAGCTCCTTCTTCGGCAACCGGTCGGCCAGGTCGGCATGTTTGCGCAGAAAGCGCTGAACGCGTCCCGGCGCATCGAGCAGGTGCAGGGTGATGGTGTGCGCCATGACCTCGCTCATCAGCTTCATGATCTCGAATTCGAAGGCGCTCTTGATCGCGGCGTGGCGCTCGAGGAACTGCACCCAGTGCTGCATGGACAACTTCGCGGCGCGCACCCGGGTGACCGTCCGGATCGAGTACGGTATCGGGGTCTTCAAGCGCCAGGCGGCGTAGCTGGTGTCGATGTCGGCTTCGGCGGCGAAGCGCAGGATCATTTCCCGGCCCTGGGGGTTCGACACCACGCGCTTGAGGATTCCGTCGATGACGAAGTACTGGTCCATCGACCGATCCCCCTGGTGCTCGAGCTGCTCCCCCTTGGGATAATCCTCCACTTCCAGAACGGGCTCGAGCTCGCGCCATTGCGCGGGCTCGAGGCGCTTGAGCACGATGTTCTGCTTGAGCTGCAGTCGCAGTATCCTGGCTTCGGGATGCTGGCCGAGGAGGGGCATGGGGAGCCTCGTTGCGCTGCGGCAAAGACGGGAGCGCGCGTCGAGTATAACCGCGAAAACTTGACCGGGGTCAAGGCCGGCCCCCCGGCTGCTGCCTATATTTGAAGGCCCTGCAGGACGCTCGCAGCACCACCTATTCACGCAAGGAGAGAGCCATGGGAAACGTCGAAAACCCGGTCGCTGCAACCGCTGCCGACGTGCAGCCTGCGGCGCAGTCAACCGACGGCTTTCAGCTGGTCATCGATGCCCTCAAGCTGAACGGCCTCGACACGATCTACGGCCTGCCCGGCATCCCGATCACCGACCTCACCCGCCGCGCGCAGGCCGCCGGCATGCGGGTGCTTTCGTTCCGCCACGAGCAGAACGCGGGCTACGCCGCCGCGATCGCCGGCTTCCTGACGCAGAAGCCCGGCATCTGCCTGACGGTGTCCGCGCCCGGCTTCCTGAACGGCCTCAACGCGCTCGCCCATGCCACCGTCAACTGCTTTCCCATGATCCTGATCAGCGGCTCGAGCGAGCGCGAGATCGTCGACCTGCAGCAGGGCGACTACGAGGAGATGGACCAGCTCGCTATCGCCAAGCCTGTCGCCAAGGCCGCTTTCCGCGTGCTGCATGCCGAGGACATCGGCGTGGGCATCGCGCGCGCCATCCGCGCCGCCGTGTCGGGGCGCCCGGGCGGCGTCTATCTCGACTTCCCCGCCAAGCTCTTCGCGCAGAGCATCGACGCTGCGGCCGGGAAGAATTCACTGATCAAGGTCGTGGATCCCGCGCCGCGCCAGATCCCGGCGCCGGACGCGGTAAGGCGCGCGCTCGACCTGCTCAAGGGCGCGAAGAAGCCGCTCATCATCCTCGGCAAAGGCGCGGCCTATGCGCAGGCCGACGCGGACATCAGGTCCTTGATTGAAAAAACCGGCATCCCGTACCTGCCGATGTCGATGGCGAAGGGCCTGCTGCCCGATACTCACGAGCAGTGCGCTTCCGCGGCGCGCTCGTTCGTGCTGCCCGCGGCCGACGTGGTGATGCTGATCGGCGCGCGCCTGAACTGGCTGCTCTCGCACGGCAAGGGCAAGACCTGGGGCGGCAAGGGCCACAAGGACTGGGGCGGCCAGAAATTCATTCAGATCGACATTTCGCCGCAGGAGGCGGACAGCAACGTGCGCATCGATGCGCCGGTGGTCGGCGATATCGGCTCGTGCGTGTCGGCGCTGCTCGCCGGCATCGGATCCGGCTGGGCGAAAGCGCCGGCGGACTGGGTCGGCGCGATCACGGAGCGCAAGGCCAATAACGTCGCCAAGATGGCCGAGACGCTGGCGAAGGACCCCGCGCCGATGAATTTCCACAGCGCGCTGAATGTGGTGCGCGACGTTGTCAAGGCCAACCCCGACGCGATGTTCGTCAACGAGGGCGCCAACGCCCTCGACTTCACGCGCAGCATCGTCGACATGTACAAGCCGAGGAAGCGCATCGACGTCGGCACCTGGGGCATCATGGGCATCGGCATGGGCTATTGCGTCGCCGCCGCCGTCGCCACCAGGCAGCAGGTGATCGCGATCGAGGGCGACAGCGCCTTCGGTTTCTCGGGCATGGAAGTCGAGACCATCTGCCGCTACAACCTGCCGGTGTGCGTGGTCATCTTCAACAACAACGGCGTCTACCGCGGCACCGACGTCAATCCGACCGGCGGCCCCGACGTGGCGCCCACCGTGTTCGTCAAGGGGGCGCGCTACGACAGGCTGATCGAGGCCTTCGGTGGCGTCGGTGCGCATGCCACGACCCCCGCCGAGTTGCGCAAGGCGATGGAAGAGGCCGTCCGCTCGCGCAAGCCCACGCTCATCAATGCCGTCATCGATGAAACCGCCGGCACCGAGAGCGGCCGCATCACGAGCCTGAATCCGAGCGCGGCAAAGAAGAAATAGCCCTTGGAGCGGATGCGACGGGCGCGCCGCTCAAAGGGTCGCGAGAACGAGCGGACTGACGCCGCTCATCTCGCGACGAGAAACGACAACGAGTGAGGACGCAATGGAAGCCTTGAAAGGTGTGAGAATCCTGGATATGTCGCACGTGCAGGCAGGGCCGACCTGCTCGCAGCTGCTGGCGTGGATGGGGGCCGATGTGATCAAGTTCGAGAATCCCGCCGGCGACGCGACGCGCGGCCAGCTGCGCGACGTGCCCAATGCCGACAGCCTCTACTTCACGATGTTGAACTGCAACAAGCGCTCGATCACGGTCAACATGAAGACGGCCGAGGGCAAGCAGGTGTTCGTCGACCTGCTGAAAAAGTCCGACATCATCATGGAGAACTTCGGCCCCGGCGTGCTCGACCGGCTCGGCTTCACCTGGGAAAAGATCCACCAGATCAACCCGCGCATCGTGATGGGTTCGATCAAGGGCTTCGGTTCCAGCGGGCCGTACGCGGACTTCAAGGCCTACGAGAACGTGGCGCAGGCGATGGGCGGGGCGATGAGCACCACCGGCGTTCCCGACGGCCCGCCGTTCGTCACCGGCGCGCAGATCGGCGACACCGGCACGGGGCTGCATCTCGCTATCGGGCTACTCGCCGCGCTCAACCAGCGTAATCGCACCGGCCAGGGCCAGTACGTCGAGGTGGCGATGATGGACGGCGTGATGAACCTCTGCCGCGTCAAGTTCCGCGATCACCAGCGCCTGACGCGCCAGCCGCTGACCGAATATTCCGTGCCGACGCGGCAGGGCATGGGGGACGTGCCGCGCGCCGGCAACGACTCGGGCGGCGGCCAGCTTGGCAATGCGATCCACTGCAAGCCGCATGGGCCCAACGACTGGCTCTACGTCGTGGTGCAGGAAGCGGTGTGGGACGCCCTGGCGAAGCGCATCGGCCCCGATCTGGGGACGCCGGATCTCGCCGTCGATCCCCGGTTCGCCAAGATCGCCGACCGCCGCAAGAACCAGAACGAGATGTGGGCGCTGATCACGAAATTCGCCGCGCAATATACCAAGCGCGAGTTCATGGCGATCCTGAATCCCCTCGACGTCCCCTGCGGCCCGATCATGGGCACCGCGGACCTGGCGAACGACGAGCACGTGAGGGGGCGCCAGATGTGGGTCGAGCTTGACCACCCTCAGCGCGGCAAGTGGTGGAACGTGGGCATGCCGATCAAGCTCTCGGACTCGCCCGCTCGCATCGAGCGCTCGCCGCTGCTCGGCGAGCACACGGAGGAGGTGCTGAGGGAAGTGCTCGGCTACGACGAGTCGAAGATCTCCAGCCTCAAGGCTGCCGGCGCGTTCTCGGCGCCGCCCAAGAAAGCCGCCTGACGGCGAACTGCGTGATTGGTGAGTGGTGAGTGGTGATTGGTGAATAGCCCAATCGCTGACGCACGAGTCTGGCAGGAGGCACTCAACCGATTACTAGAAGCTATCCCAAAAACGAATCGGAACCGCAGATGAACACAGATACACACAGATATTAAGACCCAGTGCCTTGTTTAGCAGGGGATTTCATCCGCGTTCATCTGTGTTTATCTGTGGTTAGTTCTGTCTTTTTGATTTTTGAGATACGTTCTAATCACTAATCACCAATCACTAATCACGCTCTTATGCGAATAGCAATCATCGGGCAGCAGGACTTCGGCAAGGCCGTGCTGGAGGCGTTTCTCGCGCGCAAGGACGAGGTGGCAGGCGTGTTCTGCGCGCCGGAGAAGCCCGGCGCCAAGGCCGACCCCCTGCGCGCGGCCGCCGAGGAGAAGGGGCTCAGGGTGTTGCAGTTCAAGTCGCTGCGCGAGCCCGAAGCGCACGAAGCCCTGAAAGGCCTCAAGGCCGATATCGGCATCATGGCTTACGTGCTGCAGTTCGCGCCCGACAGCCTGGTCAAGCTCCCGCGCCTCGGCACCATCCAGTACCACCCCTCGCTGCTCCCGAAGTACCGCGGCCCGTCGTCCATCAACTGGCCGATCATCCGCGGCGACACCCGCACCGGTCTCACCATCTTCCGTCCCACCGAGGGTCTGGACGAAGGGCCGATCGTGCTGCAGAAGGAGTGCGACATCGGCCCGGACGAAACCATCGGGGACGTGTATTTCAACAAGCTGTCCCCGATGGGGGTGAAGGCGATGCTCGAGGCGGCGGACCTGGTCTTCACCGGCAAGCACACCGAGCGGGCGCAGGACGAGTCCAGGGCGAGCTACGAGGGATGGTGCCGCGAAGCCGAGGCGCGCATACACTGGGCCCACCACGTCGACTCCGTCTACAACCTGATCCGCGGCTGCAACCCGGCCCCCGGGGCGTGGACGACTTTGAACGGCAAGAAGGTCCAGATCTTCGATGCGCGCAAGCACGTGTTCCGCCGTTTCGCGGATGTGGCGGGCAAGGTAGGTGAAGTCTCCGAGGTGAGCGCCGCCGCGTTCAAGGTGACTGCGCAGGGCGGCGTGATCGAGGTACTGCGGGCGCGGGGAGAGGACGGGAAGAAAGTGTCCGGCAGCGATTTCGCGCAGGCCGCGGGGCTCGCCAAGGGGACCCCGCTCGGTACATAGGCTCGCGCGCAGGGCGCCGAGACCCGCGCCCACTGCCTTGATTCGTTTGGTCTATTTCCCCGCGCCCCGGCGCATCGCCGGTGGCCCGCGCGGCATCATCTCGAGCCCTGGCTGGGCGCGCGCCACATCGGCGGAGTCGTCCGGCTAGTTCGCTGTATTCACAGGAAGTTTCGGCGGGCGCCCGCCCATGATTCCCCTACCGTTTCGGCGAATATCGTAAAATGCTTGAGTGATCAACGATAAGCGGTAGAAAAATAGAATAAATCCGAGGTATCAGGGATGAAAAAACTCGAATTCTTGCGCGCCGACTGGTTGCTCGGGGTGGTCGTGGTGATCGCGATCATCGTGTTCAACCTGTCGAGCGACCTCGTGCGCAGCCTGGAGCGCAAGGCCTACGACCTGGGCGTGCGCGCCACGTCGCGGGAACCGGCGAAGAACATCGCCATCATCGCGATCGACCGGGAGAGCCTCGACCGGATCGGCCGCTGGCCCTGGTCGCGCGAGGTGCTGGCGAAGTTGACCGACCAGCTGGCGGCCGCCAAGGCGAAAGTCATCGCCAACACCATCCTGCTCTCCGAGCCGCAAATCGATCCCGGCTACCAGTACGTGGTGAAGTTGCTGGAAATTGCGCAGCGCGGTGCGCCCACCGCGGAGGGGGCAGGCGCGGCTGCCGCGGGCGGCGGGCAGATGGGCGAATTCGTCGCCCTGCTCAAGGGGGCCGAGGAACACCTCAACACCGACCGCAAGCTCGCGGAAAGCTACGCCAAGGCGGGCAACGTGGTGCAGCCCATGCTGTTCACCATCGGCGAGCCGCGCGGCCGGCCCGACAAGCCTTTGCCGGCATTCGTGCTGAAGAATGCCGTCGTGACGCCGAAAGGCGGCGAGGTGCTGGCGCTGCCCACCCTGGCCGTCGAGGTCCCGATCGATGCGGTGGGCTCGGTGGCCGCGGGTCTGGGTCACCTCAACGCCAACCCGGACGTGGACGGCGGCATCCGCACCGAGCCCCTCATCGTGCAATATTTCGACCAGTACTTTCCGTCGATGTCGATGATGATCGCGGCGCGCAGCCTCAACCTCACTCCGGCCGACATCAGGATCCAGCCGGGAGAAAGCGTGTCGCTCGGGAAGCTGCGCATCGGCACCGATCCCTGGCTGCAGATGTACACCTATTTCTACAAGGACCGCGACGGGAAGTCCGCGTTCATCGAGGACTC
>JBIOVQ010000081.1:0-38542 GCA_044867805.1 Burkholderiales bacterium
GGTCCCAGTTGACCAGCCGCTTGCCGCGGTAGATCAGGCCCTGCTCGTGCAGCCGCACGAACGCCTCGGTCACCACCGCGGACAGGCCCTCGTCCATGGTGAAGCGCTCGCGCTGCCAGTCGCACGATGCGCCGAGCCGGCGCATCTGGCGGGTGATGGTCGAGCCCGATTCCTCCTTCCACTTCCAGACGCGCTCGACGAACGCATCGCGCCCCACCGCCTGCCGCGAGCTGCCCTCCTGCTCGAGCTGCCGCTCGACCACGATCTGTGTCGCGATGCCGGCGTGGTCGGTGCCCGGCTGCCACAGCGTGCTGCGTCCGCGCATACGGTGGTAGCGCGTCAACGCATCCATCAGCGTGTGCTGGAACGCGTGGCCCATGTGCAGCGTGCCGGTGATATTCGGCGGCGGCAGCAGGATGCAGTAGCGGTCGGGATTGGACTCGTCGAGGCCGGCCCGGAAGTAGCCCGCCTTTTCCCAGCTGGAGTACCACCGGGCCTCGATCGCCGCCGGCTCGAAACTCTTGGCGAGCGCCATGGCTGAGGACGACGACTCGGAGAAAGCGGGCATTATACCGGAGGCCGCGGGAGCATCCCGCAGCGCCGCCTTCGCGTCCACCGCCATGCGCAGGTTCTTGATCTGCGCGCGCAGCGATTCCTCGATCGAGGCGCGCACCATGCCGTCGATGCCCGACTTGAGGTCGCCGCTGATCTTCGCGAGCGCCGCGTCGAGCACGGCGCCCACGTCGGGCATGACCCGGTCGCGCATCATCTGCGCGATCCTCTGGTCCAGCTCGCGCTTCAGCTTCAGGTAGACGCTGTGCTCGAGGTTCTGCGCCTGCACCCGCGAGATGACCTCGCCGGACGACGCCGTCACCGCGGGCAGGCGCTCGGCCGGGATGATTTCCGTCAGGGTCGGGATGCCGGCGTCCGCCGACTGTTCCGCGACCGGCTCGACCAGCGTCGGCACCTCGCTCGCCGCGCCGCCGGGTTTCGCCGCGCCGCGGTGCCGCTCGAGCAGGGCGTCGGCGCGCTTCAGCAGCGCGTCGCTTTCGTCGTTGCGGTCCGGTTGATGGGCCATCAGTTTTCTAGTATTGAGTGCTGAGTGCCAGGTGCTGAGTCGCTCCGAGTCGTTCTGTGCCTGCTCCGCCCGTCAATTGAGCACTCAGAACTCAGCACTCGGCACTAGGCACTGCCTTTGCTGAGATCGTGCGTGCGGATCTCGTAGCCACGGTCGCGGTAGTGGCGGAAGCGCTCCCGCGCCTGCGCGCGGTCTTCCTCGTCGCGGCTCACGATCTCGATCAGCCGCTGAAAGCGGCTGAAGAACGGCGGCCACTCGGCGCGCAGGTTGAGCAGCACATCCTCGTGCAGGAATTGCTCGCCCCGCCAGTCGACGATCACCGGCGTTTCCGGCGCCAGCGGGTCGTCGGGAGCGCAATGCGGCACGAACCCGATCGCGGGCGTCGTCCACAGCAGCCGGTCGAAGCGCTGCGCCGACTCCGGATCGGGGCAAAGCACCGCTACCCGCAGCCCGCGGCCGTGCGCCTTGCCGGCGAGCGCGCATGCGGTGGCGAGCTTGTTCTCGACGTGGGTGTAGAAATCGATCTGCGTCATGAGTTCGTGAATCGAAAATCGTCAATCGTCAATCGTCAGCACCGGCCGGGCCCCACGATTCACCATTTACGATTCACGATTTACGGGCGCGATTGATGAGGAACTGGGTCAAGAGCGGAACGGGGCGACCGGTAGCGCCTTTCTCCCGCCCGCTTTTCCAGGCCGTGCCCGCGATGTCGAGGTGGGCCCACTTGTACTTCTTGGTAAAGCGCGCGAGGAAGCACGCCGCGGTGACGGCCCCGGCGGGCCGCCCGCCGATGTTGGAGAAATCGGCGAAGTTGCTCTTGAGCTGCTCCTGGTAGTCGTCGAGCAGCGGCATGTGCCATACGCGGTCGTACGCGGCCTCGCCGGCGGCGGACACTTCGCGCGCCAGGGCATCGTCGTTGGCGAACAGCCCGCTCACGACGTGCCCGAGCGCGATCACGCAGGCGCCGGTGAGCGTGGCGATGTCGATCACGGCTGCCGGCTGGTAGCGCTCCACATAGGTCAGCGCGTCGCACAGTATGAGCCGGCCTTCGGCGTCGGTATTGAGGATCTCGACGGTCTGCCCCGACAGGCTCTTCACGATGTCGCCGGGCCGGGTCGCGCGGCCCCCGGGCATGTTCTCCGTGGTCGGAATGGCGCCGATCACGTTCACCGGCAGGCGCATCTCGCCCACCGCCTTCAGCGTGCCCAGGACCGACGCCGCCCCGCACATGTCGAATTTCATCTCGTCCATCTCGCCCGCGGGCTTCAGCGAGATCCCGCCGGTGTCGAAAGTGATGCCCTTGCCGACCAGCGCCACCGGCTTCATCTTCCCCGGGCCGCCGCGGTACTCGAGCGTGATGAACTTGGGCGGCCGGGCGCTCCCCTGCGCGACCGAGAGCAGGGTGTGCATGCCGAGCCGTTCCATGTCGGCCCGCTCGAGCACCGTCACCTTCATCCGGTAGCGCCTGGCGAGCTGGCGCGCCTCGTCGGCGAGGTAGGCGGGCGTGCACACGTTGGGCGGCAGGTTGCCGAGATCCTTGGCGAGATTCATGCCTTGCGCGACGGCGAGCCCCTGCTTGAGCGCCGCCGCGGCCTTGCTCTGCGCCGAACGCTCGACCCACAACGCGACGCGCCGCAGCGCCGGCGGCTCGTGGTCGTTCTTGCTCTTCATGCGGGTGAAGCGATAAGCGCCTTCGTGGGCGACCGTCACCGCCTGCGCCACCTTCCATGCCGCGTCGCGGCGTCCGACCGGAAGCTCCGGCAGATGCAGGGAGGCTTCCTCGGCGCCGGTCGCGCCGAGCGCGCGCATCGCGGTGGCGACCGCCTCGCGGTAGCGCCTGTCCCCGAATTCCTTCTCTTGCCCCAGCCCTACCAGCAGCACGCGCCCCGCGGGCCCATCGTGCAGCAGCAGCGTCGTGCCGGGTTTGCCCTGCATATCGCCACGGCGCAGGGCCTGGCTCAAGGACCCTTGCGCGGCGCGGTCGATGGCAGAGGCCGCGCTGGAGAGCCGGCGCGGCTCGAAGACGCCCACCACCGCGCACCCGTTGGTAACGGTCTGCGGGGCGCCGCTTTTTATGCTAAATTCCACGTCGGCTCCGTGTCGAGTTAGCTCGCTGATTATCTTCGTTTTATTGGCGAAAAGTCAAAGCGAATAGCAGCCTGTCGAGCGTGACGCTGCACAGGCTGCTAGCAGCAAAACCGCCCGCGACCCGGAAATGAGACTGAATCAATTGACCTTCCTTCCAATCCACTCTTGCGAGCGCTGGAGTCGAGATTTTCTCTTTGCGGGACTTCTTGTCGTGTTCTTGCGGGCGGTTTTGCCTCAGGAGTCTGTCGGACCCAATTCCGACAGACTCCTCGATAGATGATTTTCCGCAACGCATTGTGGCGCGAGCTGGTGGCGACGGCGGCCGCGACGTTCCTCGTGCTGCTCGGCATCGTGATCACCATGGTGTTCGTGCGCCTGCTCGGGCAGGCGGCCAGCGGCGCCATCACCACCAGCGCCCTCGTCATCCTGCTGGGGTTCTCGACGATCAATTACCTGCCGATCCTGCTCTCGCTCACCCTGTTCATCTCGGTGCTGATGACGCTCACGCGCAGCTACCGTGACTCCGAGATGTTGGTGTGGTTCTCGAGCGGCATGAGTCTCACGCAGTGGATACGCCCGGTGCTGGTGTTTGCCGTGCCGACCGTGGCCATCATCGGCGTCCTGTCGCTGCTGCTTTCCCCGTGGGCGGTGTCCAACAGCGACGAAGTGCGCCGCCGCATGGACACCCGCGACGACGTGTCGGCGGTCTCGCCCGGCGTCTTTCGCGAGTCGCGCTATGCGCAGCGCGTGTATTTCGTCGAGGAAGTGCCCGGCGCCGACAATCTGGTCGCCAACGTCTTCGTGAGCTCGACGCAGCACGGCAAGCAGGGCGTGATGGTCGCGGCGCGCGGCTTCCAGGAGATCGCCCCCAACGGCGACCGCTTCCTGGTGCTGCTCGACGGCCGCCGCTACGAAGGCGAGCCGGGCGCCACCGAGTACAAGGTATACGAGTTCGGGCGCTATGCCATGCGCATCGAGACCGTGGAATCGCGCACGCCGAGCGGGCCCGCCTCGAAAAAATCGATCCCGACGCTGGCCCTGCTGAAGGATCTCGGGCCGGCCAACCTGGCGGAGCTGTCCTGGCGCGTGGGGCTGCCGGCGAGCGCGCTCATCCTGTCCCTGCTCGCCATCCCGCTGTCTTTCGTGAATCCACGCGCCGGGCGCTCGCTGAATCTCGTGCTGGCGCTGCTCATCTACATGACCTACAGCAACCTCCTGTCCGTCACCCAGGCCTACATCGCCCAGGCGCGCATCCCGGCCGCCGCCGGGCTCGTCGGCGTGCACGCCGCGATGCTGCTGATCCTGCTCGTGCTGTTCTACCGGAGGCTGGTCGTGTTCTCCCTGTTCCGTCTCGTGCGATGAGGACGCTGCGCAACTACCTGGCGTCCGAGATCATGACGGCGACCGCTCTGGTGTTCGCGGCGCTGGTGCTGCTGTTCGCGTTTTTCGATCTGATCGACCAGATCAAGGACCTCGGGCGCGGCAGCTACAACCTGCGCCGGATGCTGTTCTACGTCGCCCTGTCGGTGCCGGACCACGTCTACGTCCTGTTCCCCGTCGCTGCCCTGATCGGCACCCTGTTTGCGCTCGCGCACCTGGTGGCGGGCTCGGAATACGCCGTCATGAGAACCTCCGGGGTGTCCACGGCGCGCTTCGCGGCGACGCTGGCGGGAATCGGGTTCCTGTTCGCCCTGGTCACCTTCGCGTTCGGAGAGTTCATCGGGCCGCCGGCCCAGCAGCTGGCGCAGCGCGTGCGCTCCCAGGCCATCACCGGTGTGGTCGCACAGGAGTTCCGCTCGGGGCTGTGGATCAAGGACGACACGAGCTTCATCAACGTGGTGGAGGTGCGGCCGGATTCCACCCTGAGGGGGGTGCGCATCTACGAGTTCGACGACCAGGCGCGGCTGCTGTCGGTGAGCTTCGCGCGGCGCGGCTCCTACCTGGGCGACCGTCTGTGGCTGCTGCAAAATGTCACCGAGACGCGCTTCGAGGACATGCGCACGACGGTGCGCGACATCGTCGAGGTGGAATGGCGAACGATCCTCGATCCGGCCCTTATCAACGTGCTGCTGGTGAAGCCCGAGCAGATGTCGGCGTGGAATCTCTATTCCTATTCGCAGCACCTCAAGGAGAACCGGCAGAGGGCGCTGCGCTACGAGATCGCGCTGTGGTCGAAGCTCACCTACCCGCTGGCGGTGCTGGTGATGATGGTGCTCGCGCTCCCCTTCGCGCACTTCCAGAGCCGGCAGGCGGGCGTGGGCGCCAAGATCTTCGCCGGCATCATGATCGGCATCCTGTTCTATTTCCTGAACCGTCTGTTCGCCCACCTCGGCCTGCTCAATGACTGGCCCCCGTTTGCCAGCGCCACGGCGCCGACGGCGATCTTCCTCGCGGCCGCGATCGCGATGATGTGGTGGCAGGAGCGGCGCTAGCGCTGCGCAATGTTGAATTTTGAATGTTGAATGATGAATGGCGAACGATGGACCGGGCCCTTAATTCAGCATTCAAAATTTATCATTCATAATTATCTTCGTGCCGGCCAGCCGGTCATGGAGGAACAGGCGCTCGCGATCGACGAGCGCCCACAGGAAGCCGGCTCCCAGCAACAGCGTGCCGCCGAGCGCGAACAGGTAGCGCCGCGCGGCGTGCGCCCAGTCGAGCGGCGCGCCCTCGCGCGTGACGACGCGGATGCGCCAGGTCCTCATCGCCAGCGTCTGTCCGCCATGGCGCCATTGCCAGACGAAATAGAGCGCGGTGAGCGCAACCAGATAGAGCTGGAACAGCGGGCGCGCGGCGATGCGATCCACTGCGCCCGCGACCAGCACGAAGGGCAGGGCGCCGGCGAGGAGCAACGCGAGCAGCAGCAGCGCCTCGTAGCAGAGGGCGAGCCCGCGCCGCCCGAGGCTCGCGGAACCCGCGGCGCCGCCGTCACCAGAGCGCATGGCGCGCGTGACCGCGGAGCGCTATTGCGCGGTGGTCGTTGAGTTTTCCGCCGTGGCCGGGCCGGCGGCAGGCTTGTGCGCAGGCGCGCCGTCCGCCGTTGCCGTTGCGGCTTCGGCGCCCTGCGGGTCGGGCGGCGCCGGCGGGTCCGAGGGCGAGAAATGCGGTTGCTGGGCGAGGGACCTCTGGTAGCGCTGCCATTGCGCCGCGACTTCCCGGCGCTTCTCGGGGGGCAGCTTCCGGACCGTCTGGTACTTCTGGCGCGCTGCCTGCCGCTGCTCGGGCGTGAGCTTGACCCAGTCAGCCATCCGCTTCTGCAGCCGTTGCTGCTCCTCGGGCTTCATCTTCGGGTAGCGATCGGCGACGGTGACCCACTTCTTACGCCGAGTCGCATCCAGGCCACTCCATTCCGGCTCGAGGGGCCCAAGAATTTTTTGCTGGGCGGGCGTGAGTTCCGACCACGCGGGCCGGACGGGCTTCTTCGCGTCCGCCTTGCTCTGCGCGGCCGACGCCGGGAACGCGAAGCACAACGCGATGATCAGCGCGGCGAGCGCTTTAGCCATGAATCGAAGCCCTTGTCGAGATAGGCACTGATCGGCAATTCGTCGGTGAGAAGGGCGATCTCGAGGTCGGCGGAATCGCCGTTGGGGGCGACGTTCTGCCAATAGACCACACCGGCTGTCGCGATCACCAGGGCCGTTACGGCGGCGACGCTGGTCCCGAACACGTGTTGCCCCAGGAAGTGCCCCACGGCGCCGACCGGGATCAGGCCGAACACGCGCACCGGCGCTTCCCGGTAACGGGTGAGCGCCGCCCTGCGCGCTGCAACGAGGCGCTCGCGGGTGCCGGCATCGAGCTGATTCAGGCCGTCGTCGAGGCGTCCAATGATCTTTTGCGCCAATTCCTGTTCCTGTTGGCTCACAGCTTTATCCCCTGTTTGCTCAGCATTACGGAAAGGGCGTGGGTTGCCCGAGAGCAGTGTGTCTTCACACTCCCTTCCGAGCAACCCATTATTTCCGCCACCGCCGCAACGTCCAGTTCCTCCCAGTAACGCAGCAGGAAAGCCTGGCGTTGACGCCCCGGCAGCCGTTCCAGGGCTTTTTCAATCAAAGCAAGCACTTGGGATCGCTCCATTTGCTCGGCCGGGGGCTCGGAGAACTTGGACTCATCCGGCACTTCCAGCGTCTCGAGCGGATCGGCATCGCTATCCGCCTCTGCCCCGAACAGGCTCGACAAGGGCGTGGTCCACATCGTCCTGACCTTCTGCCGGCGGAAGTGGTCCCGCATGGTGTTCTGCAGGATACGCTGGAACAGCAGCGGCAGCTCGCCCGGTGGACGGGCGGAATATTTCTCCGTGAGCTTGAGCATGGCATCCTGCACGATGTCCAACGCCACATGATCGTCCCTCACCGAGAACAGCGTCTGCTTGTAGGCGCGGCGCTCGACCTCGGCAAGGAAATCCGACAGTTCTTTTTGAGTGGCCAGTGGTGTTGCCTTTGTTGGAACTGGGAGCTGCGGCGAAGCAGCCCGCAGGGTGCCCCTCCGCACCCGCCCGCCGGGGTCCGCGGCATCTTAACAACAAATCATCGTCGAGGCGCAACCCGGCCCGCGGGCGATGCCCAACTTCGGCTCTATCCCCCTGTTTAAAGGGAGAAATTGCTTGACCGGCCGCGCCGCAACCGGTAACGTTACACGTTTCCGCATCGGGTTCGTGCCACAGCCATGGAGTTGACCGGCGCCGAAATCGTCGTGCGTTGCCTGCAGGAGGAGGGGGTCGAGTACATTTTCGGCTATCCCGGCGGGGCCGTGCTGTTCATCTACGACGAGCTGTTCAAGCAGGACAAGGTCAAGCACATCCTGGTGCGGCACGAGCAGGGGGCAGTGCATGCCGCCGACGGCTATGCGCGTTCGACCGACAAGGTGGGCGTGTCGCTGGTCACCTCCGGCCCGGGCGTTACCAATGCCGTCACCGGCATCGCCACCGCCTACATGGACTCGATCCCCCATGTCGTGATCACGGGCCAGGTGCCGACTCACGCCATCGGGCTCGACGCGTTCCAGGAGTGCGATACCGTGGGCATCACGCGTCCCTGCGTAAAGCATAACTTCCTGGTGAAGGACGTGAAGGACATCGCCCTCACCATGAAAAAGGCGTTTTACATCGCCGCTACCGGCCGCCCGGGCCCGGTCGTGGTGGACATACCCAAGGACGTGACCACGGCCAGGGCCGAGTTCCACTACCCGGAGACGATCTCCCTGCGCTCCTACAATCCGGTCGTCAAAGGCCACATCGGCCAGATCAAGAAGGCGATCCAGGCGCTGATGAGGGCCAAGCGACCGATGATCTATACCGGCGGCGGCGTGGTCCTGGGCGGTGCCGCGGAAGAGCTCATCCGGGTGGTGCGGCTGCTCGGCTTCCCGTGCACCAATACGCTGATGGGCCTCGGCGCCTACCCGGCGACCGACCGCCAGTTCGTGGGCATGCTCGGCATGCACGGCACCTACGAAGCCAACATGGCGATGCAGCATTGCGACGTGCTGCTCGCGATCGGCGCGCGCTTCGACGATCGCGTGATCGGCAACCCCAAGCATTTCTTCGCGGAGCCCCGCACCATCATCCACGTCGACATCGACCCGTCGTCGATCTCCAAGCGCGTGAAGGTGGACATCCCGATCGTCGGCAACGTGCGGGAGGTGCTGAAGGACTTCATCAAGTACTTGGAGACGGCCAAGGAAAAACCCGACCCGGATTCGCTGAAGACGTGGTGGACCCAGATCGAGCTGTGGCGCTCGCGCGACTGCCTGAAGTACGACCGCGCGAGCCCCCTGATCAAGCCGCAGTACGTGATGGAGAAACTCTACGAGGTGACCGGGGGCGACGCCTACGTCACCTCCGACGTCGGCCAGCACCAGATGTGGGCAGCCCAGTTCTACAAGTTCGAGAAGCCGCGGCGCTGGGTCAATTCCGGCGGTCTCGGAACCATGGGTTTCGGCCTGCCGGCCGCGATGGGCGTGCAGCTCGCGCACCCCGGGTCGACGGTCGCCTGCGTCACCGGGGAGGCGAGCATTCAGATGTGCATCCAGGAGCTCTCGACCTGCAAGCAGTACCGGCTGCCGATCAAGGTCGTGAACCTCAACAACAAGTACATGGGGATGGTGCGGCAGTGGCAGGAATTCTTCCACGGCAACCGCTACGCCGAGTCGTACATGGACGCGCTGCCGGACTTCGTGAAACTCGCCGAATCCTACGGGCATGTCGGCATGAAGATCGAGAAGCCGGCGGACGTCGAGCCTGCGATGAAGGAAGCGTTCGCTCGCAAGGACGACCTGGTGTTCATGGATTTCATCACCGACCAGACCGAGAACGTGTTCCCGATGGTGCCGGGCGGCAAGGGGCTTTCGGAGATGATCCTGGTATGAGGCACATCATCTCCATACTGCTCGAGAACGAGGCCGGCGCACTGTCGCGCGTGGCGGGCCTGTTCTCCGCGCGCGGCTACAACATCGAGTCGCTGACGGTCTCGGCGACGGAGGATCCGACGCTCTCGCGCATGACCATCGTCACCGCCGGCTCCGACGAGGTGCTCGAGCAGATTACCAAGCACCTGAACAAGCTGATCGAGGTGGTCAAGGTGCTCGATCTCAGCGAGGGGGAACACATCGAGCGTGAGCTGATGCTGGTCAAGGTGCGGGCCGTGGGCGGGGCGCGCGAGGAAATGAAGCGGATGGCCGACATCTTCCGCGGCCGCATCATCGACGTGACCGACAAGGACTACACCATCGAGCTGACGGGCACCGGGTCCGAGCTCGACGCGTTCCTCAAGGCGCTCGACCGCGCGGCGATACTGGAAACGGTGCGCACCGGCGCCTCCGGCATCGGCCGCGGCGAGCGCGTCCTGCGGGTCTGACCGGCCCGCCTTCGTTTCAAATCCACCACGCAGCAGGCAGGGACAAACATGAAGATCTACTACGACAAGGACGCCGACCTTTCGCTGATCAAGCGCAAGCACGTGGCGATCATCGGCTACGGCTCGCAGGGTCATGCCCATGCGAACAACCTCAAGGAATCCGGCGTCAAGGTGAGCGTGGGCCTGCGCAAGGGCGGCGCGTCCTGGACCAAGGCGAAGAACGCCGGCCTGGTGGTCAAGGAAGTGGCGGACGCGGTGAAAAGCGCCGACCTCGTGATGATCCTGCTGCCCGACGAGCATCACGCCCAGGTCTATCACGAGGCGATCGAGCCCAATATCAGGAACGGAGCGACGCTCGCTTTCGCCCACGGCTTCAACATCCATTTCAAGCAGATCGAGCCGCGCGCCGACCTCGACGTGATCATGATCGCGCCCAAGGGTCCCGGCCACCTGGTGCGCTCGACCTACACCCAGGGCGGCGGCGTGCCCTCCCTCATAGCGGTCTACCAGGACCCGAGCAAGAAGGCGCGCGACGTCGCGTTGTCCTACGCCGCCGCGATCGGCGCGGCCCGCGCGGGCGTGATCGAGACCACCTTCCGCGAGGAATGCGAGACCGACCTCTTCGGCGAGCAGGTCGTGCTGTGCGGGGGGCTCACGGCGCTCATCCAGGCCGGCTACGACACCCTGGTGGAGGCGGGCTATTCCCCGGAGATGGCGTATTTCGAGTGCCTGCACGAAGTGAAGCTGATCGTGGACTTGATCTACGAGGGGGGCATCGCCAACATGCGCTACTCGGTGTCGAACACCGCCGAGTACGGCGACTTCACGCGCGGCCCGCGCGTGATCAACGAGGGCGTGCGCGCCGAGATGAGGCGCATCCTGCACGAGATCCAGTCCGGGCAGTTCGCCAAGGAGTTCATCCTGGAGAATCGCGCCGGCGCGCCTTCGCTCAAGTCGATGCGGCGCATGTCGGCGAACCTGCCGATCGAGGTCATCGGCGCGCGGCTGCGCGACATGATGCCTTGGATCAAGAAGAACCGGCTGGTGGACCAGTCGAAAAATTAGTGATGAGTGATGAATGATGAGTGATGAGTCAAAGACCCTCACTGGAACCCCTCACTCGCCGCGGCTGAGGCCGGACAGCGCCGCGAGATACCCGCACCCGATCATTGCGCGGGAAGGGTGGCCGTTCGTGGCGGCCGCGCTCGCCGCCGCGGCGCTGGTGCACTGGCTCGCGGGGCCGTGGTGGGCGGCGCCGCTGTGGCTGGTCTTCGCCTTCATGGTGCAGTTCTTCCGCGATCCGCCGCGCGCGATTCCGCAGGAGCCGCGCGCGGTGCTCGCGCCGGCCGACGGCAGGATAGTCGCGGTCGAGCGCGCGCGCGATCCCTATCTCGAGCGCGACGCCATCAAGATGAGCGTGTTCATGAACGTGTTCAACGCCCACTCCAACCGCAGCCCGGTGGACGGGGAGATCCGCGAGGCCTGGCACCATCCCGGCCGGTTCTTCAATGCAGAGCTGTCCAAGTCCTCGCTCGAGAACGAGCGCAACGCGCTTTGGATCAGGACCGCGGGCGGGGCAGACGTCACCTGCGTGCAGATCGCGGGGCTGATCGCACGCCGCATCCTGTGCTACGCGCGCCCCGGC
The DNA here is from genome assembly GCA_044867805.1 of Burkholderiales bacterium. Classification (GTDB taxonomy): domain Bacteria; phylum Pseudomonadota; class Gammaproteobacteria; order Burkholderiales; family SG8-41; genus SG8-41. The sequence continues at coordinate 11,660 of JBIOVQ010000081.1, forward strand.
CAGCGGCTCGCGCGCGGCGAGCGCTACGGCTTCATCCGCTTCGGCTCGCGCGTCGACGTCTACCTCCCGTCCGAGGCGCGGCCGGTCGCCACCATGGGCGACAAGGTCTACGCTACCGCCAGCGTGCTGGCGATGCTGCCGTGAAGCCGGAACTGCGTGAATCGTGATTCGTGAATCGTGAGTCGTATGCCCCGCGCGATTCAGACATCGAATCACCAATCACCAATCACGAATCACGGGTCTTGAGCGTGCTGGAAAACCGCGAGCACAAGCTTTTCATCAAGTCGCGGTTCGCGCGGCGCGGCATATACTGGCTGCCCAACCTCTTCACCATCGCTGCGCTGTTCGCAGGGTTCTACGCGATCGTCCAGGCGATGGGCGGGCGTTTCGAGCACGCGGCAATCGCGATCTTCGTCGCGATGGTGCTGGACGGGCTCGACGGGCGCATCGCGCGCCTGACGCGCACGCAAAGCGCTTTCGGGGCCGAGCTCGACAGCCTGTCGGACATGGTGTCCTTCGGCGTCGCGCCGGCGCTCGTGGTCTACGTGTGGGCGCTCAAGGACTTCTCCGGCATGGCGACCGTGGCTTGGCTCGGGCCGTGGCTCACGACCAAGCTCGGCTGGATCGCCGCCTTCATCTACTGCGCGTGCGCGGCGTTGCGGCTGGCGCGTTTCAACACCACGCTGGACGTCGCCGACAAGCGCTTTTTTCAGGGCCTGCCGAGCCCCGCCGCGGCGTGCCTGGTGGCTGGCCTGGTGTGGGCGCTCGACGAATACCACCGCGGGCAGGCCGTGACCTGGCTTGCGTGGGGCCTCACGATGTTCGCTGGACTTACCATGGTGAGCAACTTCAAGTTCTACAGCGGCAAGGACATCAACCTGCGCAAGAGCGTGCCGTTCTCGGTGGTGGTGGCAATTACTTTCGGCATCGTGGCCGTGTTCATGTTCTCGAGCACGCTGCCGGAAATGCTGTTCCTGCTGTTCGCGTGCTACGGTGCGTCGGGCTATGTGATGTGGCTCTACGAGCAGGTGAGACGCCGGACCAGCGTGCCGCCGCCGGCGCCGGGCGCATAGCGGCCTCCGAGCCGCCCAAGCAAATCGTTGGGAATCTGGTGTCGGCCGCACAAACGCCTTCGGGGTCACATCCCCACTAGAGTGGGGCGCGTCGAGGGGCGGAAGAGGATCGCCGGAGAGCGGAAGAGGGGCCCCGGTGTTTTTCCGGGGATCTGACCTCGCAGGCGATCGTGGGCGGCGATCCTTTGCGCCTGACTCGGGTCGCATCCCCATTGAATTGGGGCCCCTGCTCCACCGTCGTCAGCCGCCCCTCTGGGATCTGACCCCCGGTGACGCGCATGGGCCGGCGCACGACGCGCCACGGCCGGCTCAGCGGTCGCACCCACAAGAGTGGGCACCTGCTCCGCGCTTCGCCGGCCCTGCTCCACGTTCCGCCGATCCTGTTCCGCCCTCCGGAGCTTGATCTCATTCAGAAAAGCCTATATATTCGGCGACATGCTTCACCGCGCTTCATTGCTGACGCTCGCCCCCGCCCCCGGCCTGTTGCTGGCCGGTCTGCTGCTGCGCCCCTAAGGCGCACACAACTTTCCCCCACAATTCGTTGCCGTTCCGCCGCCGCAAGCAAGGGCGGCGAAAATACGCTTAGAACGCATGGCAGCCGGCCACAGGCCCGGCCGGCAGCAACCGTACCGGAGGCACCATGGCTAAGGACAAACTGATCATCTTCGACACGACGATGCGCGACGGCGAGCAGAGCCCGGGCGCGTCGATGACGAAGGAAGAAAAGCTTCGCATCGCGCGCCAGCTCGAGCGCATGCGCGTCGACGTGATCGAGGCGGGCTTCCCGGCCTCGAGCGACGGCGACTACGACGCCGTGAAAGCGGTCGCGTCCGCCATCAAGGACAGCACCGTGTGCGGCCTGGCGCGCGCCAACGAGAAGGACGTGCGCCGCTGCGGCGACGCGGTCAGGGGCGCGCGCTCGCCGCGGGTCCACACCTTCATCGCGACTTCGCCCATCCACATGGAGAAGAAGCTGCGCATGGAGCCGTCCCAGGTGATCGACCAGGCGGTGAGGGCGGTGAAATGGGCGCGCGAGTATACCGACAACATCGAGTTCTCGCCCGAGGACGCTGGCCGCTCTGACCTCGACTTCCTGTGCCGTATCCTCGAGCAGGTGATCAAGGCCGGCGCCACCACGATCAACGTGCCCGACACCGTGGGCTACACGCTGCCCGAGCATTTCGGCCCGCTCATCAGGAAGCTGCGCGAGCGCATTCCCAATTCGGACAAGGCGGTGTGGTCGGTGCACTGCCACAACGACCTGGGTCTTGCGGTCGCCAACTCGCTCGCGGCGGTGCTGAACGGCGCGCGCCAGGTGGAGTGCACGGTCAACGGGCTCGGCGAGCGCGCCGGGAACGCCTCGCTGGAAGAGATCGTGATGGCGGTGCGCACGCGCCAGGACGTGTTCCCGTGCGACACCGGCATCGACGCCACCCAGATCGTGCCGGCCTCGAAGCTCGTCTCCGGCATCACCGGCTACCCGGTGCAGCCCAACAAGGCGATCGTCGGCGCCAACGCGTTCGCGCACGAATCGGGCATACACCAGGACGGCGTGCTCAAGCACCGCGAGACCTACGAGATCATGAGCGCCCAGTCCGTCGGCTGGAACGCGAACCGCCTCACGCTGGGCAAGCTCTCCGGGCGCAACGCCTTCAGGAGCCGGCTGCAGGAGCTCGGCATCGTGCTCGACTCCGAGGAGGCGCTGAATGCGGCCTTCAAGCGCTTCAAGGACCTCGCCGACAAGAAGCGCGAGATCTTCGACGAGGATCTCCAGGCGCTGATCACCGAGGAGAGCCTCGAGCACGTCGAGAACGAGCGCTATCGCCTGGTTTCCCTCACTGCGCACTCGGAGACCGGAGAGCAGCCGTTCGCCAGGATCGTGGTGTCCGACGGCGGGAAGGAGAAGCCGGCGGACGCCCGCGGCAGCGGCCCGGTCGACGCCTCGTTCAAGGCGATCGAATCGATCGTGAAGAGCGGGGCGGAGCTGCTGCTCTACTCGGTCAACAACATCACCAGCGGCACCGACGCGCAGGGGGAGGTGACGGTGCGGCTCACCAAGGGCGGGCGTATCGTCAACGGGCAGGGCGCCGACACCGACATCGTGGTCGCCTCGGCCAAGGCCTACATCAATGCGCTGAACAAGCTGCACTCCAAGCTGGAGCGAATCAACCCGCAGGTCTGACCACCCCTGTCCTGCGGACATCCCCTCCTTGACAAGGAGGGGAAGGAGCAACCACCCCTCAATCCCCTCCTTTCTTAAGGAGGGGAGGGAGCGTTAGCGGAAGGGGTGGTCAGCCTTCGACGATGTGGCGCGCGCTCGCATCGGCGCGGCGCAGCTCGTTGACGACGTCCCTCACCCCGGGGACCTTGATGGCGACATCGGTCGCATCCCTCGGGTCCTGGCCGTTGTCGGCAAGCCCGGCGAGCGTGACCATGCCGTTGTTCGCCGTGATCGAGATCCGCAACTTGTCGGTGCGCGTATCTTGGCGCAGGGCGGACCGTATGTGGGCGGCCAATGCAAGATTGCGCATTACGCGCTGCGATTCTGCGGTTTCCTGGAATTTCGGGTCTTCGATCACCTCCATCACCGCGTCCGCGCATTCGTCGACCGAAAGCCGCTCGGTGTTGAGCACCAGGTCGTAGAGCTCGGAATGCTGCCAGCTGACCCCGAAATGGCGGCGCGTGATCGCGCCGTGGGCCTCCTCGGACAGCCGGATCTCGTTCTCGACGAAGTCGCGGTCGTCGGTGTTGAGGCGCTCCATCATGCGCTTTACGCGCACCTCGAACGGCGCGCATACCCGCACTGCGACGACGTGCGGGCACGACCTCAGCAGGTGCGCCGCGCCCCAGCCACGGATGACGCCGACGTGCTCGTCCTCGGCCAGCACGAAGAGCTCGTCGGCGGTATAGATGGAAAGGCTGGTCTTGTCCGTCGTCATGCGCTCCCAGATGCCTGACTTTCCCTCCAGGAAGCGCACGACATGGCTCTTGCGCAGCCGCATCTTGCTGGCGAGATTGTCGATGATCTCGTGATGCACGACATGCCTGCCGATGCGCTGTGCCACCTCGGCTGCGACATCCTTGCCGAGCGATCCCATCTCGCGTGTCATTGCGATGAGCGGCATATCACCCTCCCCAGGGTTCTTGAGCTTGCGAGGATAGCACGCTGGAGCAAGCGGGAACCATCGTACCGGCGCGGCGCGCGAGTCAGCTATGATCGCAAGATCGGGTCACGCAAGCTGTAACTGGTAAGCCCATGGCGAAGTGGTTGATAACTCTCGGAATCGTCCTGGTCGTCCTGGGCGTCGCCTGGCCGCTGCTCGTCAAGCTCGGATTGGGCAGCCTGCCGGGCGACGTCAAGCTCGAGCGCAAGGGCTATACCTTCTATTTCCCGGTCGCGACCAGCATCCTGATCTCGCTGGTGATCGCGCTCGTGCTGTGGATCTTCCGGCGCTAGCCGGTCGCGCGCGGCGCTCCGCGGGAGAGCCTGGAAGCGATTTCCGCCAGACGGCGCCCGAGGGCGAGGCATAGCTTGCGCTCGTGCTCGGTGACGGGCAGCTCGCCGGCGCCGCCGGCGTGGTGGGTGGCGCCGTAGGGTGCGCCGCCGGATCGGGTGGAGATCAGCTCCGCCTCGGTGTAGGGCAGGCCCACGATCAGCATGCCGTGGTGGAGCAGCGGCAGCATCATCGATACCAGCGTCGTTTCCTGTCCGCCGTGCAGGCTCGCGGTGGACGTGAAGAGCGCCGCCGGCTTCCCCGCCAGCACGCCTTTCAGCCAGAGTGCGCCGGTGGAATCCCAGAAATACTTCATCGGCGCCGCCATGTTGCCGAAGCGCGTCGGCGAGCCCACGGCGAGCCCGATGCATTCCTCGAGGTCTTTCAGCTCCGCGTAGGGAGCGCCTGCCTCCGGGACCGCGGGCTCGACTGCCGCGCTCACGGCGGATACCCGGGGCACCGTGCGCACTCTCGCGGCGCAACCGTCCACCTGCTCGATCCCGCGCGCGACCAGCTGCGCCATTTCGCGCACGGCGCCGGTGTGGCTGTAGTAGAGAACCAGGATTTCCTTCATCTCGAGCCGTCAGCCCGCATGGCTGCCGGAGAGTATCATAGGGGGCCTCGGGGTTCGATGAGGACGGCGCGATGCTCCGCCTGAGGAAGACGCCCTCCCTGGTCTATTTCGCGACGCTGGTATGGCGGCGCTTCAAGGAGGAGCGTTGCCTGCAGATCGCGTCGAGTCTCACCTTTACGGCGCTGCTGGCGGTCGTCCCCATCATCACCGTCACGTTGACCCTGATGTCCGCTTTCCCGGTATTCAGCGAGCTGATGCTGCACTTGCAGCAGTTCCTCGTTCAGAACATGCTGCCGGAGGCCGCCGAGAGCATCGCGCTCTACGCCGAGCAGTTCGCCGAGAACGCGGCGCGCCTTACGGCGGTCGGCATCGCGTTCCTGTTCGTCACCGCGATGGTCGTGCTGCTGACGATAGACCGCGCCTTGAACCAGATCTGGCGCGTGCAGCGGCGGCGCCCGACAGTGCAGAGCGTCTTCATCTACTGGGCGCTGCTGACGGTGGGGCCGCTCCTGATCGGGGCGAGCCTCTCGCTCACGTCCTGGCTGGTGAGCCAGTCGGTCGGGCTGGTGAAGGACGTGCCATTCGCGGGCGAGCTGGTGCTGAAGCTCGTCCCGATACTCCTCACCGGAATCGCGTTCACGCTGGTCTATATCGCCATTCCCAACCGGCGGGTGCTGATACGCGATGCGCTGTCGGGCGGCTTCCTCGCGGCGCTGGCGTTCGAGGGGATGAAGCACGGCTTCGCGGCCTACATCACGCATTTCCCCACGCACAAGGTGGTCTACGGCGCTTTTGCGAGCGTTCCCATTTTCCTGCTGTGGATCTACCTGTCGTGGCTGGTCGTCTTGTCAGGCGCGGTGGTTGCCGCGGTAATGCCGGATTGGCGGGAACGCACCTCGCAGGCAGAGGCGGTGACGGGGGGCCAGTTCCTCGACGCGCTGCAGATCCTGCGGGTGCTGTGGGAGGCGCATCGCACGGGAGAGATCGTGACGCTGCTGCGCGTGCACGCGGCCGTCAAGCTGCCGGTGGACCGGGCCGAGGCCGTGCTGGATGCCATGAGCGCGGCGCACTGGGTCGGGCGCGTCGGCAATGGCTGGGCGCTTATCCGCGACGCCGCCGAAGTGAGCGTGGCCGACGTCTATCACCTGTTCGTCTTTCGCGGGGGGGCGCGGCTGCCCGCGCGCCAGTCGGGACAAGAGCTCGACCGGCTGGCTCTCGAGCTGGCCGGAGGTATCGAAGGCCAGTTGCAGCTGTCGCTGGAGGAATTGTTCCGGCGCGCGACCGGCGGCGAGCCGGCAGGCGCCGGCGATCAACGGGCTACTGCCGCTAACGTGCGTCGGCTAGGGTAGGAGAGCTGGCGTAGCTCCGTTGAAGTAAGGAAGCGACGGGGGAAACCATGGGTTTCCCTTGTCCCCAGCCCTTGCTGCGGGCCGCGGTGTGGGTAGAGTAATGCCAGTCGCGCTGCCAGGCGCGCACTACCTGCGTCGGATATTCGGGCTTCCCGAGGCTGCCATTGTAGCGGCCCAGCGCGCGGTAGAGGTCCCCGTTCTCCATGTCCAGGTAATGGCGCAGGATCACGCAGCCGTAGCGCAGGTTGGTGCGCAAGTGGAACAGGTTGTCGTCGCGCCGGCCGATGAGCGGGACCCAGAACGGCATCACCTGCATGTACCCGCGGGCGCCCGCGCGCGACACCGCGTACTTGCGGAAGTTGCTCTCGACCTGGATCAGGCCCAGCACGAGCTGCGGGTCGAGGCCGGCACGCTTCGCCTCGTAATGGACCGTCACCAGAAATTCCTCGCGCTCGAGGCGGTCGATCATGCGCTTGGCGAGCCGCTTCGACATGGCGGTGAGCCAGAGCCGCGCTTCCGCTTCCGTGGAAAACGCGAGAAACGGAACGGAATGATCGGCGATGGACTTGTTGAGCGAGGCGCGCACGCTCGCCGACAAGGGCTGATAGACCTGCGCCCCGGCGTGGGCCGTCCCCGGCGCCGCCAGGAAGAGCGCCAGCGCCAGCGGGCAAACGCTGCCGACTAATCGCGCCACACCCTGGATTTTACGGATTCAACCGCATCTTTCAAGGCGATGGGCTGGGCCCGCGCGTCGCGGCGGCCCTGGTACTCGATGTTGCCGTCCTTCAGGCCGCGCTCCCCGACGACGACGCGATGCGGGATGCCGATCAATTCCATATCGGCCAGCGCGACCCCCGGGCGCTCGTCGCGGTCGTCGAGCAGCACGTCCACGCCGGCGGCCGTGAGCTCGCGGTAGAGGTTCTCCGCGGTCTCGCGCACCTGTGCGCTCTTGCGCGAGCCGAGCGGCACCAGCGCGAGCTCGAACGGGGCCATGGCGCGCGGAAAAACGATGCCCCGCTCGTCATGGTTCTGCTCGATAGCGGCCGCGACGATGCGGGTGACGCCGATGCCGTAGCAGCCCATCTCGATGAGCTGGGACTTCCCGGCGTCGTCGAGATAGGTCAGCTTCATGGCGCTCGAGTACTTGGTGCGCAGCTGGAACACGTGCCCGACCTCGATGCCGCGGAGGATCTCGAGCCGGCCCTTGCCGTCGGGGCTGGCGTCGCCCGCCACCACGTTGCGGATATCGGCCACCACCGGCTCCGCAAAATCGCGGCCGCTGTTGGCGCCGGTGTAGTGATAATCGTCCTGGTTGGCGCCGATCACGAAATCGGACATCGCGGCCACGGCCCGGTCGGCGATGACCGTGCCCTTGAAGCCGATCGGCCCGAGCGAGCCGGGATTCGCCCCGAACAGGGCGCGGATCGCCTCCGCCGCGGAAAATGCGACCGGCTTCTTCACCTGATCGAGCTTGCCCGCCTTGGCGAGGTTCAGCTCGTGGTCGCCGCGCACCATGAGCAGCAGTGGGCGGCCGTCGGCGCCGTCCACCACCACTGCCTTCACGGTGCGCTCCGCGGGGACTTTCAGGAACGCGCACAGGTCCGCGATCGTTTTCACCCCCGGCGTATGAACGCGGGTGAGCGCCGCCCCCGGCTTGGGGCGTGGCGCCGGCGGCGCTGCCGCCTCGGCGAGCTCGACGTTGGCGGCGTAGTCGGAGGCCGGGCAGTAAGCGATGGCGTCCTCGCCGGATTCCGCGAGCACGTGAAACTCGTGCGAGCCGGTGCCGCCGATCGCGCCGGTGTCGGCCGCCACCGCGCGGAACCGGAGTCCCAGCCGCGTGAATATGCGCGAGTAGCAGTCGACCATCGCGCGATAGGTCTCATCGAGGCTCGCCTTGTCGGCGTGGAAGGAATAGGCGTCCTTCATCACGAACTCGCGCGCGCGCATGACGCCGAAGCGCGGCCGGATCTCGTCGCGGAACTTGGTCTGGATCTGGTAGAGGTTCAGGGGCAGCTGGCGGTAGCTCTTCACCTCCTGGCGCACGATGTCGCTGACGACTTCCTCGTGGGTGGGGCCGAAGCAGAAATCGCGCTGGTGGCGGTCCTTGATGCGCAGCAGTTCCGGCCCGTATTGCTCCCAGCGCCCCGACTCCTGCCACAGCTCGGCGGGCTGCACCGCCGGCATCGTCACCTCCATCGCGCCGGCCGCGTTCATCTCCTCGCGCACGATCGCTTCCACCCTGCGCACCACGCGCAGTCCCAGGGGCATCCAGGTATAGATGCCCCGCGCGAGCTGCTTGATCAATCCCGCGCGCAGCATCAGCCGGTGGCTCACCACCTCGGCTTCAGCGGGCGTTTCCTTGAGCGTGGAGAGGAAGAATCGCGAGACGCGCATGATTGTCGCGCACCGGGGAAAGCCGTTATTCTACCGAAGGCACCCCGCTCCCAGAACAACGGCATGGACCTCTTCGCCCGCTGGCGGCTGCGCAAGGTCGCGACCGACGACGCGGTATACGTGACCGAGAAGTTCGGCGTGCGGTCGCTGCACATCGGCAGCGACACCATCCAGAGCTCGATGCGCATTGCGCGCCCTAACGATCTCGAGCTGGCCTATACCCGCAGCATGATGGCGTTCCTGCTGTTCAGGGAGCGCCCGGAAAGGGTCCTGATGATCGGCCTGGGCGGTGGCTCGCTCGCCAAGTTCGTCTATCACCGCATGCCCGGGACGGCGACGGAGGTGGTCGAGATCAGTCCGCAGGTGGTGGCGATAGCCCGCCGCCTGTTCGAGGTCCCGGCCGCGGATGGGCGCCTGACGGTGCGGGTATGCGATGGCGCCGAGTTCGTCGCGCGCGAAGGGCCGGCTTTCGACGTGATCCTGGTCGACGGCTACGACGGCGAGGCGCAGGTGGCGGAGCTCTCGTCCCGGGCGTTCTATCAGGACTGCAGCCGTCGCCTGGGGCCGCAGGGCGTGCTGGTGGTCAACCTGTGGGGCTCCGATCGCAGATTCAACGAGTATCTGCAAAGCATCGAAGCGGCCTATCCGGCGGGGACGCTGTGCCTGCCGGCGGACAAGCCGGGCAACATCATCGTGCTCGCGTTCCGCGACCGGCCGCCGAACCCGCGCTGGGACGAGCTGGAGCGCCGCGCCGGCGAGCTGACCGTGAGCTATGGGCTCGAATTCAGCAGGTTCGTGCGCGCCCTGCGCAAGATGAACCGGTCCGACGGCGAAAAGCTTCATATTTCCGATGAGCCGTGAGCGGCGGCCGACGTCTCTTTTGCGCGCGAGGCTTTTGCTGGCGTCCGAATTGTGAAAAAATCCCGACGGTGGAAGGCTCCAGGGGATTTCCATGATCGATCGCGACGGCTATCGCCCCAATGTAGGCATCGTGTTATGTAACTGGAAGAACGAGGTTTTCTGGGGCAAGCGGGTCAGGGTGCACGCGTGGCAGTTCCCGCAGGGTGGAATCAAGCACGGCGAGACGCCGGAGGCGGCGATGTACCGCGAGCTGCGCGAGGAAGTCGGGCTCGAGCCGCAGCACGTGCGCGTGCTGGGACGCACCCGCGACTGGCTTCGCTACGACGTGCCGGACCAGTGGCTGCGGCGCGAGTGGCGAGGCCATTATCGCGGCCAGAAGCAGATCTGGTTCCTGCTGCGGCTGGTGGGCCGCGACAGCGACGTGCGGCTGCGCAGCTCGGCCAAACCCGAGTTCGATGCCTGGCGCTGGAACGACTACTGGGTGCCGATGGAAACGGTGATCGAGTTCAAGCGCCAGGTCTACCAGAAGGCGCTGGAGGAACTGGCGCCCTATCTCACGCGCCGCGCCCCGCGTGGCCGGCGTGCTAGGAAGCAGGATCAAGCCGAGCCCGCCGAGGCCAACCACGACTAGGGCTCTGCGCACCGGGCGGCGTGCCCGCCCGGCAGCCACGAGTACGCCGTGCTGAGAGACTATCCACCGCTGACTTTCGCCCGGTTGCAGCCGGCGACGGGCTATGCCCAGCCGACGCAGGCCGTGCCCGAGAAAGTGGCGGCGGACGACGCGGCGCTCGGCGTGATGACCGATCTTACCCGCGTCACCGCGGTCATCATCCTGCCCGGCGACACCGTCGACGAGGCGCACCGGCGGATGATCCAGCGCGGCGTGCGCGCCCTGCTGGTCGTGGACCAGGACCGCAAGGTGGTGGGTCTCATCACGGCCACCGACATCCTGGGCGAGGGGCCGGTGCTGGCGGCCTCCGAGCGGGGCGTGCGGCGCGAAGAGGTGATGGTGCGCGACATCATGACACCGTGGGAGCGCCTCGAGGTGCTGGACATGGCCGACGTGCGCGCCGCGAAAGTGGGCCATGTCGTGGCGACGCTGAGGAAGGCGGGGCGTCAGCACGCGCTGGTCGTGGATCGCGACGTCCGGGGGCGGCAGACGGTGCGCGGCCTGTTCTCCGCCACGCAGATCGCGCGGCAGCTGGGCGCGACCATACAGACCAGCGAGATCGCCCGCACGTTTTCCGAAATCGAGGCGCTGCTCTCCCGCTGAGGGTCTATTGACACCGTCGGCCGGGTCTTCCTATACTCGGTTCACGGATTAGACTTAGTCTAATCCGAACAAGAGCAGGGGTCGTCTCCACACCCAGTATATAAGCATAAGCTATTGATTATAGGAGATTACAATGCAACTAAAGGGATCCAAGACGCACGAGAATCTGAAGGCTGCGTTCGCTGGCGAGTCCCAAGCCAACCGGCGCTACCTGTACTTCGCGGCAAAGGCGGACGTGGAAGGCCAGAACGACGTGGCGGCCGTGTTCCGGTCGACCGCGGAAGGCGAGACCGGACATGCTCACGGGCACCTCGAATACCTGGAAGCGGTTGGCGACCCGGCGACCAATCTGCCGATCGGCAAGACGCGCGAGAACCTGAAGGCCGCTATCGCCGGGGAAACGCACGAATACACCGACATGTATCCGGGCATGGCCAAGGCCGCGCGCGGCGAGGGTTTCGGCGAGATCGCCGACTGGTTCGAGACGCTCGCCAAGGCGGAGCGTTCGCACGCCAACCGCTTCCAGAAGGCGCTGGACGCGCTGGCCGACTGAAAATCCGCGAGGGGTGAGGAGTAAGGGGTGAGGCGGAAACCTCTCCCGCGCTCTTTTTCACCTCACTCCTCGCGCCTAATGCCTCACCATGACGATCCGTGAAGGGAGCCTGGAGGCTCCCACCCGCCATCCGCTCGACTGGAAATCACCCGACTTCCACGATCCGGCCAAGATCGAGAAGGAGCTCGAACGCATCTTCGGGATCTGTCACGGCTGCCGCCGCTGCGTGAATCTGTGCACGGCCTTTCCGACCCTGTTCGACCTCGTCGATCAAAGCGCCACCCTCGAGGTGGACGGCGTCGCGAAGCAGGACTACGGGAAGGTTGTCGACCAGTGCTACCTGTGCGACATGTGCTACATGACCAAGTGCCCGTACGTCCCGCCGCACCCCTGGAACGTCGACTTTCCGCACCTCATGCTGCGCGCGAAGGCGGCCAGGTTCCACCACCACGGGGCGAAGTTGCGCGACCGGCTGCTGACGAGCACGGACGCCGTCGGCAAGCTCGCCACCATCCCGGTGGTGGTGCGGCTCGTGAATGCTGCGAACAAGTCCGGCCCGGCGCGCAGCCTGATGCACAAGGCGCTCGGCGTGCACAAGGACCGCGTGCTCCCCGAATACACGGGCGCGAGGTTTCGCAGCCACGCCAGGCCCAAGGCGGCGTTCCCGGTGCGCGAGGGCAAGAACGCGCCGGGAAAAGTGGCCATATTTTCCACTTGCTATATCAACTACAACGAGCCCGGCATCGGGCACGACCTGCTGCGGGTACTCGAGCACAACGAGGTGCCGGCGGTCGTCGTCGAGCAGGAGTCCTGTTGCGGCATGCCCCGGTTCGAGCTGGGTGATCTCGAAGCGGTGGCGCGCAACAAGGAGGCCAACGTCCCCGTCCTGGGGCGGCTGGCGCGCGAAGGCTACGCCATTCTGACCGCGGTGCCGTCCTGCACGCTCATGTTCAAGCAGGAGCTGCCGCTCCTGTTCCCGGACGACGCCGAGGTGAGGCGCGTGGCGGAAGCGATGTTCGACCCCTTCGAGTACCTGGTGCTGCGCCACAAGGACGGGTTGCTCAAGACCGATTTCCAGCGGTCGCTCGGCAAGGTTTCCTACCACGTGCCCTGCCATCTGCGCGTCCAGAACATGGGGCAGAAGACGCGCGAGCTGCTGGAGAAGATCCCCGATACCCGGATCACGACCATCGAGCGCTGCGCCGGGCACGACGGCACCTGGGGAGTGAAAGCCGAGTACTTCGACAACTCGATGAAGATCGGCCGGCCGGTGTTCCGCCAAATGGGCGAGGGCGGGCCTGATTACGTCAGCTCGGATTGCGCGATAGCGGGGCGGCACATCCTGCAGGGCATGGGGGATACGAAAGCGGAGAAACGGCATCCCCTCACGCTCCTGCGCATGGCGTATGGCCTTTAAGCCCCCTCTCAAGACTGGTGTCGGGAAGCACGAGGGGAATATCCCCTCGTACTCGTCATCTCCTTTCAACGCTGATGTCGGGGAGCACGAGGGGAGTATCCCCTCGTACCTGTAAGTAACCGCTCACCTCCTGGCCGCGATGCCGCCTATCACCCGCGACAGCCTGATGACGCTCGAGGCCTATGCCCGGGCGCGGGCGGAATTCCGCGCGCGGGTGATGGCCCACAAGAAGAACCGCACGCTGCACCTCGGCGAGCACGTCACCCTCATTTTCGAGGACGAGCTCACCGTGCGTTACCAGATCCAGGAAATGCTGCGCGTCGAGCGCGTGTTCGAGGACGCCGGCATACAGGAGGAGCTCGACGCCTACAACCCGCTGGTGCCGGACGGCAGCAACTGGAAGGTGACGATGATGATCGAGTACGCCGACCCCCGCGAGCGCGGCCGGATGCTCGCCCGCCTGATCGGCGTCGAGGACCGGGTCTGGGTCCAGGTCGAGGGTTGTTCCAGGGTTTACGCCATTGCCGACGAGGACCTCGAGCGCGAGAACGCGGAAAAGACCTCGTCCGTGCATTTCCTGCGCTTCGAGCTGGAGCGCGCCATGACGCACGCCCTCAAGGGAGGGGCGGCCCTGGCGGTCGGCATAGACCACCCGGAGTATTCAGCCTCCGTCGGCGCAGTGCCTGCGGCGGTGCACGTTTCCCTGGTCAACGACTTGAAGGGGTGACTGCCGCCGCAGCAGCGCTCCGCCCTTGTGCTATTCTGGCCGTGGGTATGCTGAGTTCGCGCCTGCTTTCAAGAGTTGAGCGTCGCATACAGGAAACACAGCTGCCGCTTGCCGTGCGGTTGTGGGACGGCACGCGCCTTGGCGCGCCCCGGCCGCAGGTGACCGTCACCATCAATACTCCCCTCGCGTTGACGGCGTTCGCCCGTCCTTCGCTGGGCGGGCTCGCGTCGAGCTACGTCGAGGGACGCATAGATGCCGAGGGCCCGATCCGCGACGTGGTGCGGGTCGGCACGGCGCTGGTGGAAGCCGAAGGCGGGCTGGCCCGGGGGCCGCGGCGCCTGCCGCACTGGGTGCGGCACACGCGCCAGTTCGACACCAAGGCGGTGCGCAGCCACTACGACGTCGGGGACGATTTCTTCAGACTCTGGCTGGACCGGCGGCGCGTTTACTCCTGCGGCTACTTCCGCCGCGCCGATGACACGCTCGACCTGGCGCAGGAGCAGAAGCTCGATCATATCTGCCGCAAGCTGCGGCTCGCTCCCGGCGAGCGCTTTCTCGACATCGGATGCGGCTGGGGCGCGCTCATAATGTGGGCGGCGGAACGCTACGGCGCGCGGGCGTTGGGCGTGACGCTGAGCCGCAACCAGCACGACTATGCGCGGGCGCGGATCCGCGAGCTCGGGCTGGAGGGACGCTGCGAAGTGCAGCTGCTCGATTACCGCGACGTGCCGGAGGACGGCGCCTACGACAAGCTGGCGAGCGTTGGCATGTTCGAGCACGTCGGGCGCGAGAACCTGCCGCTGTACTTCGGCAAGATCGCCCGCCTGCTGCGCCCCGGCGGGCTCGCCCTCAACCACGGCATCACGCTGAACGCGCCCGGGCAGCGCGAGCTGGGCAGCGGCGTCGGCGAGTTCATCGACGGCTACGTGTTCCCCGGCGGCGAGCTCACCCACCTGGCGCAGGTGGTGGAAGCGATGGCGGCACAGGGCCTCGAATGCTGGGACGTGGAAAGCCTGCGGCCGCACTATGCGAAAACGCTGTGGCACTGGGTCGAGCGGCTGGAAGCCAGCCGGGATGCGGCGGTCGCGGCCGTGGGGGACAAGCTCTACCGCATCTGGCGGGTCTACATGGCCGGGTCGGCGCAATCCTTCGAGCGCGGCTGGCTGTCGGTATACCAGGTGCTCGCGGGCAAGCCGTTGGCGAACGGCGCGCTCGACCTGCCGGCGACGCGCGACCATATCTATGCGCGTTAGCGCGGCGCTGGCCGCCGCGGCTGCGCTGCTCGCCTGTTCACAGTCGCCGACGCGCGCGCCGGACGCCAATGCCGAAGCGGACAAGGATTGGCGGGAGATCGAAGCCAGAATTCCCGCCTTCCCCAGGAGCGAGAATCTCGTCGGGTTCGACGTGGGTCAGGCGAGCCCGCACCGCTTCTACATCGACGCCCCGTCCCTGTCGATAGGCAAGGACGGTGTCGTGCGCTACACGCTGGTGGTGAGGACCGCCGGAGGGGCGACCAACGTCAGCTTCGAGGGCATCCGCTGCGAGGTGCGCCGGCAGAAGTATTACGCCATGGGCAACGCGGACGGCACGTGGACGCCGGCACGCAATCCGCACTGGCGCCGCATCGAGTACCAGGACCCGGACCGCAGGCACCTCGCGCTGGTGGACGATTTCCTGTGCGCCGACAGGGCGCCCTTGAGAACCGCGCAGGACGTGCTGCAACGTCTTAAGCGCGGCCCCGCGCCGTAACAGTTCTGAGTCTACCTGCCTAGATCTGGGGTGGGGGAGTATGAGGGGAGAGTGTCCCCTCATTCGTTAGGTGCCCGTTACAACAGCACGAGGTTGTCGCGGTGGATGAGCTCGGGCTCGTCCACGTAGCCGAGCCGGGCCTCGATTTCGGCGGACGGCGCGCGCAGGATCTTGCGGGTCTCCGCCGCGCTGTAGTTGGCGAGGCCGCGCGCGATTTCGCGCTGCGACTCGTCCACGCAGCTCACGACCTCGCCCCGCTCGAATTCGCCGCGCACCTCGATCACGCCGATGGGCAGCAGGCTCTTGCCGCGCACCGCGAGGGCTTTCACCGCACCGGCGTCGAGCACGACGCTGCCCCTCACCTGAAGGTGGCCGGCGAGCCATTGCTTGCGCGCGGCCAGCGTCGGCTGATCGGCGACGAAGCACGTGCCGAGGCGCTCGCCGCGCGCGAGCCGCACCAGCGCGTCGTTCTCGTGCCCGGAGGCGACCACCGTATGCGCGCCGCTGCGCGCCGCTCGCCGGGCGGCAAGCACCTTGGTCAGCATCCCGCCGAGCGCGATGGAGCTGCCCACGCCGCCCGCCATCGCTTCGAGCCCGGGATCATTCGCGCTCACTTCCGGGATCAGGGTCGCCGCGGGATCCTTGCGCGGGTCCCGGTTGTAGAGGCCGGCCTGGTCGGTAAAGATGATCAGCGCATGAGCCTCGATCAGGTTGGTGACCATGGCCGCCAGCGTGTCGTTGTCGCCGAAGCGGATTTCGTCGATGGCGACGGTGTCGTTCTCGTTGATGATCGGCACGACCCCGAGCGCGAGCAGCGTGCGCAGCGTGGACCCCGCGTTGAGGTAACGCTTGCGGTCGGCGAGATCCTCGTGGGTGAGCAGGATTTGCGAGGTCGTGAGGTCGTGCTGGCGGAAGCAGGATTCGTAGGCCTGGATCAGGCCCATCTGGCCGACGGCGGCCGCCGCCTGCAGCTCGTGCAGCGCGCGCGGCCGCTTCTTCCAGCCGAGGCGCTGCATGCCGGCGGCGATCGCCCCGCTCGAGACCAGCACGACCTCGCGCCCCATGCGCCGCAGCTGGGCGATCTGCCCGGCCCAGCCCGCGAGCGCCTCCAGGTCCAGCCCCTCGCCCCGGTTGGTGACCAGGCTCGAGCCGACCTTCACGACCAGCCTCGTAGCCTTCTCTAGCACCGATGACACGACACACCTCTCACCGCAGAGGACGCCGAGGACGCGGACGGCAACATGGATAGCAAGGATACTTCCGTTTCGGCCATGTCCGTTACTCCCCGGCCGCCTTCATTTTCCGCCGCCCCTTGGCTCTGGCCCTGCCTTCCGCTGCGTCCACCGCGTCCTCCGCGGTTTGCGGTTTGCGCTGTTCCAAGTGGTCCATCACCGCGAAGACCAGCTCGCGGCATCCTTCGCCGGTCAGCGCGGAGATGACGAAGCTGCGGCCCTTCCAGCCGAAATCCCTGCGAAAGCGCCCGATGGCGCGGTCGCGCGCGCCTTCCGGCAGCAGGTCGATCTTGTTCAGCACCAGCCAGCGGGGCTTGCGATACAGGGCTTCGTCGTACTTCCGCAGCTCCTTCACGATGCCTTGCGCCTCGTGCACCGGATCGGCGCCCGGGTCCGACGGTGCGATATCCACCAGATGCAGCAGCAGACGCGTGCGCGCGAGGTGGCGCAGGAACTGGTGGCCGAGGCCGGCGCCTTCCGCCGCCCCCTCGATCAGCCCGGGGATGTCCGCCAGCACGAAGCTGCGGTTGACTTCGGTGCGCACCACGCCGAGGCCGGGCGTGAGTGTGGTGAACGGGTAGTCGGCGACCTTGGGGCGGGCGGCGGAGACGGCGCGGATCAGCGTGGACTTCCCGGCATTGGGCATGCCGAGCAGGCCGACATCGGCCAGCAGCTTAAGCTCGAGCTTGAGCCGGCGGCGCTCGCCTTCGGCGCCGCGCGTGAACTGGCGCGGCGCGCGGTTTACGCTCGACTTGAAATGCAGGTTGCCCAGCCCGCCCGCGCCGCCCCGGGCGACGAGCGCGCGGCTGCCGTCGCGGTCGAGGTCGGCGATCGCGGCGCCTTCCTCGAGGTCGCTCACCACGGTGCCCACGGGCACGCGCAGCTCGATGTCCGGCGCCGATTTCCCGTACTGGTCCGAGCCGCGCCCGTTCTCGCCGTCCCGGGCGCGGTGGATGCGGGCATAGCGGTAGTCGACCAGCGTGTTGAGATTGCGATCGGCGACCGCGTAGATGCTGCCGCCCTTCCCGCCATCGCCGCCGTCGGGTCCGCCGCGCGGCACGTACTTCTCCCGCCGGAAGCTGGCCACGCCGTCGCCGCCCTTGCCGGCGCGCACTTCGATGATGGCTTCGTCAACGAACTTCATGGCTGCTAATAATTAGCCGCAAAGGCGCAGAGGCGCAAAAGCAATCAAACGAAAAACAGACCATATCGCATCCCTCTGTGTCTTGGCGGCTTTGCGGCTGTTGAAAACAAAAAGGCCCTGCCGTTCCGACAGGGCCTTTGCGCGGGGGCCGCTCGCGTCAGGCGGGAACGATGCTGACGATCTGGTTGTTGTCCGGCCCCTTCTGCGCGAAGCGCACGTGGCCCGTCACCTTCGCGAACAGCGTGTGGTCGCGGCCGACGCCGACGTTGGCGCCCGGATGCACCTGGGTGCCGCGCTGCCGCAGGATGATCGAGCCCGCGTTCACCAGCTCGCCGCCGTAGCGCTTCACGCCCAGTCGCTTCGACTGCGAATCGCGGCCGTTGCGCGAGCTGCCGCCTGCTTTCTTATGTGCCATGACCTATTCCTGATCCCAGGGGAGCATCCCCTCGTTCCCAAACCTGTTCCTACGCTGATGTAGGGATGTATGAGGGGAATATCCCCTCATTCCCGTCCTACGAAATTCCGAGAATTTCGATCTCGGTATAGTTCTGCCGATGACCCTGGCTCTTGCGGTAGTGCTTGCGCCGGTTCAGCTTGAAGATGCGGATCTTCTCGCCACGGCCATGCTTGAGCACCTTGGCCTTCACTTTCGCGCCGGACACGAGGGGCGCACCCATCTTGAGCGCATCGCCGTCGGCGACCAGCAGCACCTGGTCGAGCACGATTTCCTGCCCGACGTCCGCCGTCAGTCTCTCGATCCGGAGCTTTTCGCCGGCGCTGACTCGATACTGTTTGCCGCCGGTCTTGACTACTGCGTACATGTTCCTGTCCTCTGCTCGCCCTTCTAGGGGTGCGCGAGGGGAGTATCCCCTCGTTCCTACCTATCCTCTGCTCGCCCTTGTAGGGATGCACGAAGGGAGTATCCCTTCGTTCCTTTCCTTCGGAAAGCCGCGGATTCTACAGAAAGAGCCGCTCCCGGTCAAAGAAAATCGCGCGGCGAAATCGGCGGACCGGGTTTGCCATCAAAGACTTAGAACAGGCGGCCGGGACGGGGCGCGGGCGCTTTGCTGGTATCATCCCCCTCTTTTTCAGAGCCCGCATAGAGCGCTCCGTGACGATCGAGGCGATACGCGAATTCATGGCGGCGGACATGCGCGCGGTGGACCAGGTGATACGCCAGCGGCTCGCTTCCGGCGTCCCCCTCATCCGCCAGGTGGCGGAATACATCGTCGGCGGCGGCGGAAAGCGCCTGCGGCCCATGCTGCTGCTGCTCGCCGCGGGCGCCTTCGACTACCGCGGCCCGCACCGCCACGAGCTCGCGGCGGTGGTCGAATTCATCCACACCGCGACGCTGCTCCACGACGACGTGGTCGACGAATCCGACCTGCGGCGCGGCCAGGCCACGGCCAACGCGCTGTTCGGCAACGCGGCCGCCGTGCTGGTGGGGGATTTCGTCTACTCGCGCGCGTTCCAGATGATGGTGGAAACCGAGAGCACGCGCGTGCTGCGGGTGCTGGCGGACGCCACCAACGTGATCGCGGAGGGCGAAGTGATGCAGCTCATGAGCTGCCACAACCCCGACCTCGACGAGAGCGGCTACCTCGAAGTGATCCGCTGCAAGACGGCGAAACTGTTCGAGGCCGCAACGCGCCTCGGCGCGATGCTCGGCGGCGCGGGCCGCGACCAGGAGCAGGCGATGGCCGAGTACGGGACGCGCCTCGGCACCGCCTTCCAGCTGATCGACGACGTGCTCGATTATTCGGGCGAACAGGCCGTGATCGGCAAGAACGTCGGGGATGACCTCGCCGAGGGCAAGCCCACCCTGCCGCTCATCTATTCGATCCAGCACGGCAGCCGCGAGCAGGCGCGGCTCGTGCGGCACGCCATCGAGCACGGCGGGCGTGACGACCTCGACGCCGTGATCGAGGCCATCCGCGCGACCGGCGCGCTCGACTACGCGCGCGACCAGGCCCGCCGCGAGTCCCGCACCGCCTGCGACGCGCTGGCCGGCCTGCCGCGGACAAGGGAGCGCGGTTATTTGCTACAATTGGCGGACTTCGCGGTAACGCGGACGTACTAGCTGACAGCAATCGGCGGTCAGCCCTCAGCCAGGACCAGAGCGCGGCTTTGCCGCGCGTTTTTTTCATGCTGCGGGAACTGACGGCTGGCAACTGGCGGCTGACGGCTGGACATCGGGGTGTAGCGCAGCCTGGTAGCGCACTGCGTTCGGGACGCAGGTGTCGGAGGTTCAAATCCTCTCACCCCGACCACTTTTGAGGGACCGGTTGGCTGGTTGTTGAAAAGGGGGCTACACCCCCTTGGGATCCCCCACAACGGAGGCTGTTGAGGAACGCTTCCCTGGCGCGGGAAGCGGTCTCAACCGCCAGCTAGGGGTTGCAATTGGCAAAGATCATCCTGGTCGTTCTCGGCCTGCTGCTGGTCTACTGGATACTCCGGTCGTATCGCCGCCGCGTCGAGCGCCGCGAGCCGCGGCCGCCCGCGGCGGCCGGCGGGGAGGACATGGTGCAGTGCGCCCGCTGCGGCGTGCACCTGCCGCGCAGCGAGAGCATCACCACGCAGGGCCGGTTCTATTGCTCGCCCGATCACCAGCGTCAGTCGGAGCGCTCCGGATGACCTCGGCCACCGGGCGCCCCTTGCTGTGGGATGCGGCGACCGCGTCGCAGCCGGGCGAGCATCCCGAGCCGTTCTGGCGCTCGCTGTTCTATTTCAATGTCTACCGCCTGCTCGTCGCCCTGCTGCTGCTGCTGAGCGTGGCGATATGGGGCACCAATATCTGGTTCGGCGCGCGCGATCTGCGGCTGTTCGTTGTCACCGATATCGCCTACGTGGTGTTCAGCATCACGTGCTTCGTGCTCATCAGCACGCGCCGGCACTTCAACCTGCAGCTGGCGCTGCAGGTGGCCGCCGATGTCCTGTTCATCGTGGTGCTGCTCTACGCCAGCAACGGCATCTCCAGCGGCCTCGGCCTGCTGCTGCTCACGACACTCGCCGGCGCCGGGCTGATCAGCCGCGGGCGCCTCACGTTGTTCTTCGCCGCGCTCGCCAGCATCGGCGTGCTGCTCGAGCATACCTACGAGACGCTCACGCTCGATCCCTCCGATCCGCAGTACGTGCAAACCGGCCTGCTGGCGGGGGCCTATTTCGCGATCGCGTGGCTCGCGCACACGCTCGCCAGGTACGCCGCGGCGAGCGAGCAGCTCGCGGCGCAGCGCGAGATCGATCTCGCCAGCATGGAGCAGGTGAACCAGCTGGTGATCCGCGACATGCTGGACGGCGTGCTGGTCGTGGACGAGCGCGGAGTGATCCGCCAGTACAATGCGCGCGCCGAGCGCCTGCTCGGACCGCTGCCGGCCGGCCGGAGCGAGGTCGTGCTGGCCGATTACGCGCCGGTGCTGGCCGCGGAGTACGAGCGGTGGCGGGGCGGGGCGGGGCTGGACGCCGGCTCCGGCGTGCCATACAGCAGCAGCGAGAGCGCGCGCTTCGTGCCGATCGGGCAGGAGCGCGGGCTCGGGGCCGTGATCTTCATCGAGGACCAGACGCGCGTGCAGGCCCAGGCGCGGCAGCTGAAGCTCGCCGCCCTGGGCCGGCTCACCGCCAACATCGCCCACGAGATTCGCAATCCGCTCGGCGCCATCAGCCATGCCGCCCAGCTTCTGCAGGAGGAGCCCGGGGTAAACGACACCGCCGCGCGGCTCATCACGATCATCAACGAGAACAGCCGCCGGCTCGACCGCATGGTGAACGACGTGCTGCGGCTGAACCGGGGCGAGCGCGCGCGCCGGGAAAGGTTCAAGCTGTCCGATTTCCTGTCCACCTTCGTGGAGGAGTTCACCCAGATCGAGAAGATCGAGCGCGGCCTGTTCCGCATCGATGCCGGCGCCGACCCCGACGTGCTGTTCGACCGCAGCCATCTCAACCAGGTGATGTGGAACCTGTGCCGCAACGCCCTGCGCCACTGCCGCCGCGGGGCGGCAAGCATCGTTGTGCGCGTGGCGGCGGCGCGCGGGGGGGGTACTGTAAAATTGGACGTGGTCGACGACGGCCCCGGCGTGGCGGCGGAAGCGCGTCCCCAGCTGTTCGAGCCGTTCTTTACCACCGCGGCGGGCGGCACGGGACTGGGCCTCTATATCGCGCGCGAGGTGTGCGAGGCGAACGGCGCGACGCTCGACTACGTCGAGACGGCGCGCGGCGCGCAGTTCACCGTCTTGTGCCGGGCCGGCTGACGTTCCAGTGATTGAGTGATTAGGTGACTAAGTGACTGAGACGTGGGACGCTTCGTCGTGCAGTTACTTAGTCACTTAATCACCTAGTCACCCAGTCACCGGGTTGCGATGAGCGCCAAGTCCAACGTTCTCGTCATCGACGACGAGGCCGACATTCGCGAGCTGCTCGGCATGACCCTGAAGCGCATGGGCCTCGAGACCCATTGCGTGGCGAGCACCGCGGAAGCGTTCGCGCTGCTCGCAAAAAACAGCTACGACCTGTGCCTCACCGACATGCGGCTGCCGGATGGCGACGGGCTCGGGGTGGTGGACCACGTCAGCAAGCACCATCCCAGCCTGCCGGTCGCCGTCATCACCGCGCACGGCAGCACCGAGAACGCGGTCGCCGCGCTCAAGGCTGGCGCGTTCGATTACCTGGCCAAGCCGGTATCGCTCGACCAGCTGCGCTCCCTCGTGCGTACCGCCCTCAAGCTGCCGCAGCCCGCGCAGCGGCGCGCGCCGGGGGAGGAGACGGCCGCCGCGCCCGGGCAGGCCCTGCTGATCGGCGACTCGGCGCCGATGCATGCGGTGCGGGCGATGATCGACCGGCTGGCGCGCACCCAGGCCCCGATTCATATCAGCGGGGAATCGGGCAGCGGCAAGGAGCTCGCGGCGCGGCTGATCCACGTCCAGGGCCCGCGCAGCGACGGTCCGTTCATCCCGGTCAACTGTGGCGCCATACCCGAGAACCTCATGGAAAGCGAGTTTTTCGGCTACCGCAAGGGCGCGTTCACCGGCGCCGCTGCCGACCGCGAAGGGTTCTTCCAGGCCGCCGATGGAGGCACGCTGTTTCTCGACGAGGTGGCGGAACTGCCTCTACCGATGCAGGTCAAGCTCTTGCGCGCGATCCAGGAGAAGAAGGTGCGCAAGGTCGGCGCGACCGGCGAGGAGGGTGCCGACGCCCGCATCATCAGCGCCACTCACCGCAGCCTCGCGCAGGAAGTCGAGCAGGGCAGGTTCCGCCAGGACCTGTATTACCGGCTCAACGTCATCGAGCTGAAGATGCCGGCCCTGCGCGAGATGCGCGAGGACATCGCGCCCCTCGCGGCGGCGATCGTGAAACGGCAGGCGGCGGCCGCGGGGAAGCCGCCGCCACGGCTGTCCGCGGCCGCCCTCGAGCGGCTGCGCAGCTACGATTTTCCCGGCAACGTGCGCGAGCTGGAAAACGTGCTGGAGCGCGCGCTCGCGCTCAGCTCGGGGGGCGAGATCCAGGCGGACGACCTCCAGCTGGCGCCGACGCGGGTCGGGCCGGCCCCGGCGGCGCAGGAGCTGTCGGGGTTGCCGCTGCAGGAGCGCCTGGACGCGGTGGAGCGCAAGGCCATCCTCAACGCGCTCGAACGGACGCACTACAACCGCACCGCGGCGGCGAAGCTCCTGGGCATCACCTTCCGCGCCCTGCGCTACCGCATGGAGCGGCTGGGCATCAAGGAAGAGCTCGATTCCAAAGGCTGATGGTGAGTCGTGGATTGTGGGTAGTGGGTCGGATCCGAGGGGCAGTTGCGATCTCACGACCGGCTGAAAACAACCCACGATCCACGACCCACGTTGCTCCAGGCGCCGGCGTTTCCAAATGAAGTTGCGCGTCGATTCCATGGGGCTCGCGAAGAGCGTCCGTTACATTGCTTCGCCCAATTGCGATGACCGCCCCCCCGGCTGCACGGTGGACCTGCTCGTCATTCACCATATCAGCCTGCCTCCCGGCGAGTTCGGCGGCCCGGGCATCCTCCAGCTCTTCACCAACGCGCTCGATCCCGCGGCGCATCCGCACTTCGAGAGCCTCACGGCGACGAGGGTGTCCGCCCACTTTCTCATCCGCCGCGACGGCAAGCTTCTCCAGTTCGTGCCGTGCGCCAGGCGCGCCTGGCACGCCGGCGAATCGAGCTGGAAAGGGCGCAGCCGCTGCAACGACTTCTCGATCGGCATCGAGCTGGAAGGCACGGGCGAGGCGCCGTTCACCCCGCCCCAGTACCGGCGGCTCGCGGCGCTCACGCGCGCGCTGCAGGCGCGCTACCCGATCCGCGACATCGTCGGCCACTCCGACATCGCGCCCGGTCGCAAGACCGATCCGGGCCCGCATTTCGACTGGGCGCGGTATCGGCGGATGGTGCGGCCGGCAAAACCGCGAAGGGCGCCGAAGCCGCGGCGGAAAGCGCGACGGAAAGCTGGGCCGCAAAGAGCTCGAATCAGAGGAAACTAAGCCCTTCAACAAACCACGGCGCAATGATTCCTCCCCTGTAAGTAGCAGCATTTCCGCGCGTTGAGCGGCGAGCCTTTCGTCCGCTCCAACGCGCGGAGGCCAAAGCGGCGATTAGGGAACGGGAGCCGCGGCTCCCGTAACCCTAGACGTCCGGATTTGGCGGTAGTTATCCACAGTTTTTCGCCTCGCTTTCAGGCGCGGCTGCCCATTTAATGCGCAGCGCGTCCCCCTGCTCAATTCATGAGCAGTTTTGCCCAATGTTTCATCACCTTGCCGCCGGTTTTTCCTGACAAATCGAGGATTTAAGAAAAACTTCAAGAATCTATTGCTTTCGTAAAATCAGGCTACTAGAATTAGTTCGAAAATCGCTCCACACCACAACATCTTGTGGTTTGCTGCAGATTTGATCAGTTGTCGAGTTTGAGGAAGTGGGGAGGCAGTCCTCCCCTTGGGTAAAAAAAAACCTATAGCTCAAGGAGTTAATTCATGCAGCTCGCTACCGAGACGGCCCTCGTC
Source organism: Burkholderiales bacterium (assembly GCA_044867805.1). Taxonomy (GTDB): domain Bacteria; phylum Pseudomonadota; class Gammaproteobacteria; order Burkholderiales; family SG8-41; genus SG8-41. Next base: position 36,496 of record JBIOVQ010000081.1, read on the forward strand.
GCCCCTGCAAACAGCCTCGCCCTGACCGAAGCCCGAGCCGCGGAAGAAGCGCGCTACGCGCAGTACAAGGTCATCCGCCGCAACGGCTCGGTCGTCGGCTTCGAGCCCGCGAAGATCTCGATCGCGATGACCAAGGCGTTCATCGCCGTGAACGGCGGCACCGGCGCCGCCTCGGCCCGCGTGCGCGAGCAGGTCGCGCTGCTCACCCAGAACGTGGTCAACGCCCTGATGCGCCGCCAGCCCTCGGGCGGGACGTTTCATATCGAGGACATCCAGGACCAGGTGGAGCTGGCGCTCATGCGCGCCGGCGAGCACAACGTCGCGCGCGACTATGTGCTCTATCGCGAAGAGCGGGCGAAGGAGCGCGCCAAGCAACGCGAGGCGCAGGACAAGCAGAAACGCGGGCAGCAGCCGGCGATCAGCGTGAAGGAGGGCGGGCAAGCCAAGCCGCTCGATCTCGAGGCTATCGCCGGGCTGGTGCGCGAGGCGTGCGAGGGGCTCGGGCGCGAAGTGAGCGCCGAGCCGATCCTGCAGGCGATGCAGCGTGATCTCTACGACGGCGTGCCGATGGACGAGGTGCGCAAGTCGCTGGTGCTCGCCGCTCGCGCGCTGATCGAGCAGGACCCGGGCTACAGCTACGTCACTGCGCGGCTGCTCCTGCACACGCTGCGGCGCGAGACGCTGGGCGTGGAAACCACGCAGGCGGAGATGCACGCGCGCTACGCGGACTACCTCCCCGATTTCGTGAGGACGGGCATCGAGGCCGAGCTGCTCGACGAGCGGCTGGCGGGCTATGACCTGAAGTGCCTCGGCGCGGCGCTCGACGCCAACCGCGACCTCAAGTTCACCTACCTCGGCCTGCAGATCCTCTACGACCGCTATTTCCTGCACGTGCGCGGCCGGCGCATCGAGCTGCCGCAGATCTTCTTCATGCGCGTGGCGATGGGGCTGGCGCTGAACGAGCCCGCGGACCAGCGCGAGGCGCGCGCGATCGAGTTCTACAACGTGCTGTCCTCGTTCGATTTCATGAGCTCGACGCCGACGCTGTTCAACTCGGGCACGCGCCGCTCACAACTGGCGAGCTGCTACCTCACCACCGTGGCCGACGACCTCGACGGCATTTATGAAGCGATCAAGGAGAACGCGCTGCTCCAGAAATTCGCCGGCGGCATCGGCAACGACTGGACGCCGGTGCGCGCGCTCGGCGCACACATCAAGGGCACCAACGGCAAGTCGCAAGGCGTGGTTCCGTTCCTCAAAGTGGTCAACGACACCGCCGTCGCGGTCAACCAGGGCGGCAAGCGCAAGGGCGCGGTCTGTGCCTACCTGGAGACCTGGCACCTGGACATCGAGGAGTTCCTGGAACTCCGCAAGAACACCGGCGACGAGCGCCGCCGCACCCATGACATGAACACCGCCCACTGGACTCCGGATCTCTTCATGCGGCGGGTGCTGGAGGGGGGCGAGTGGACGCTGTTCTCGCCCAGCGACGTGCCGGATCTTCACGACAAGTTCGGCCAGGCCTTCGAGGCCGCCTACACGGCCTACGAGGCGAAGGCCGAGCACGGCGAGTTCAAGCTCGTGCGCAAGGTCGCCGCGGTGACCCTGTGGCGCAAGATGCTCACCATGCTCTTCGAGACCGGCCACCCGTGGATCACCTTCAAGGACGCCTGCAATCTGCGCTCGCCCCAGCAGCACGTCGGCGTGGTGCATAGCTCCAACCTGTGCACCGAGATCACCCTCAATACTTCAGACTCCGAGACGGCGGTGTGCAACCTGGGCTCGGTGAACCTGCCTGCCCACCTCGCCGATGGCGTCCTCGACATGGACAAACTCGGCCGCACCGTGAGGACGGCGCTGCGCATGCTGGACAACGTGGTGGACCTCAACTTCTACGCCACGCCCAAGGCACGCAACGCCAACCTGCGCCATCGCCCGGTGGGCCTGGGGATGATGGGTTTTTCCGACTGCCTGCACGCCTTGGGCCTGCCCTATGCCTCGCAGGAGGCGGTGGAGTTCGCCGACCGCTCGGCCGAGGACCTGTGCT
>JBIOVQ010000082.1:0-6711 GCA_044867805.1 Burkholderiales bacterium
TTGGGGCGCCGCAGGGGCTAACCCCTACCCCATCCCTCCCCCTTGTGAAGGGGGAGGGTGAGGAGGGCAACGGGAGGGGGTTATGAATGACATGACCACGAGCAGGCAGGAACTGGCCAAGAGCGCCTCCCCGGCAGGAAGCGTCGACGCCTCGGCGGCGCCGGCCAGCGGGAAAGCGCCGCGTGTATTGCAGCGGATGCTGGCGCTGGAGGACTTCGTGGAAGAGGCGCGCCGGCATATCACGCGGCCGATCTACGGCTACGTGACGGGCGGCGCCGAAACCAACGCCGCGCTGCGGGGAAACCGGGCGCAGTGGGACGAGGTGGCCTTCGTTCCGAAAACATTGGTGGACACCTCCGAGCGCACGCCGAAGACGACGCTGTTCGGCCGCGCCTGCGATGCCCCGTTCGGGATCGCGCCCATGGGCGGGACCGCCATGGCCGCCTACGACGGCGATCTCGTGCTCGCCCGCGCCGCGGCCGCGGCCAACATCCCGATGATCCTCTCCGGCGCGGCGCTGACTCCGCTCGAGAAGGTCCGGCAGGAAGGGCCGACCGCGTGGTTCCAGGCCTATCTCCCGGGCGAGACCGGTCCCATCACCCAGCTCGTGGAGCGGGTCGCGCGCGCCGGCTACGACACGCTGGTGCTCACCGTGGACGTGCAGGTTTACGCCAACCGCGAAAACAACGTGAGAAGCGGCTTCCACACGCCGCTGCGGCCCAACCTGCGCCTCGCCTGGGACGGGCTGGTGTGTCCACGCTGGCTGTTCGGCATGCTGTTCCGCACGCTGCTCGCGAAGGGCATGCCGCACTTCGAGAACATGGGCCCGCGCGTCCCGCTGCTGTCGCTCACGGCGGAGCGCGAGCGCGGGAAGCGCGACAAACTGTCCTGGAAGCACGTCGAGCTGATGCGGCGCATGTGGAAAGGGCGCTTCGTGCTGAAGGGCATACTCGACGCGGACGATGCCCGCATCGCCCGCGAGAGCGGCGTCGACGGCGTCATCGTCTCGAACCACGGCGGGCGCCAGCTCGACGGCGCCACCGCTCCCCTGCGCGTGCTGCCCGGGATCGCCGCCCAGGCCCGCGGCATGACGGTGATGCTCGATGGCGGCGTGCGGCGCGGCACCGACGTGCTCAAGGCACTCGCCCTCGGCGCGCAGTTCGTCTTCGTCGGGCGGCCGTTCCTGTGCGCGGCCGCGGTCGCCGGCCTGCCCGGCGTCGCCCACGGCATCAGGCTGCTGCGGGAAGAGATCGAGCGCGACATGGCGTTACTGGGTATCTCGTCGCTCCAGGAGATGCGGCGCGAACTGCTGGCGCCGGCGCGGGGGCCGGACTTTCTGAAACCGTGACGCGGTGGAGCGTGACGCGCTACTGCGTGACACGATGAAGCGTGACGCGACAGGGCGTGGCTTGCAGCTTGTAGCTTTAGGGGCGGCTAAGGCGTTCCCGGCGCGCTTCAGGCCGCGCGCGCGAAAGACTCCAGCACCTGCTTCTCGTAGGCGATCACTTTTTTCACGCTTGGACGCTGCTGCATGCGCTCAAAGTGCGCCATGCAGTTCCCGAACGCGGCGAGGTCGAGCTTGAAGGACACGGCGCGCCGGAAGCACCAGAAGAAGTAGGCGTCGCAGGCGGTGAAGTGGCGGAAGAACCACTCGCGCCCGGCGAGGATATCCTCCACGACCTTGAAATCCTCGAACAGCAGCTTGTTGGCGACCCGCTTCACGCTCTCCTCGGAGCCAGGCAGGTCGCAATAGTTCTGTGGGCGCGCGTTCGGCGTGAGATGCGGGTGTATGCCCGAAGCGCAAAAGGCCATCAGCGAGATCGCCTTGATCTCCTCCCGCGGATCCGCCGGCAGCAGCTTCGCCGCCGGGAACTGGCGGTGGATCCAGATCTGGATCGCGACGTTCTCCGTCAGCGGCTCCCCGTCGATGATCAGCACCGGCACCTTGTGCTTGGGGTTGAGCCTGAGGAACTCGGGCTTGTGGTTGTCGCCGTTGCGCGTATTGATCGCCCGCGGTTCGAACTCGGCACCCGCCTCGGTGAGCGTGATGTAGGGCACCGTCGCGCAGGTGTTGGGGGCGTAGAAGAGCGTGAGCTTCATCTCGAGTTGTCCTCCGGTCGAGCCGATTCTATACGCGCAGCCGGTAATGGGTAACACCGCGGTTGGCGTTAGAATCCCGCCACCCTCCCCTCACGACACATGCCCATGGACACCGCCACGGCGACCCGGCTGGCTCATCGCATGAAGCGGCTCGGGCATCTCGACCTGCCGGGCAGCGGCCAGGTCGTCGTGCAGGGCCACCATGCCTTTCTCGGGCACATGGAGCACCCGCACGGCACCACCATCGTGGACGTGGCGGACCCGCGGCGGCCGCGCGTGGTCGCCGAGATCAGGCTCGACCGCGCGGACGAGCACAGCCACAAGGTGCGCGTGCTGGGCGACATCATGTACACCAACCTCGAGCGGCCGAGCCGGCGCTACGCGGCGAAAGCCATGCGCTACGCGCAGGCGCGCGCCGACCTGCAGAAGGAGCTGGGGCGCCCCGCCGCCGCCGGCGAGCTCGCCGCGAAGCTCAAGGTCACGGAGCCGCAGCTGCCGCAGCTCGAGGAATGGAGCCGCACCGGGTTCCCGCGCGGCGGCTTCCAGGTGTGGAGCATCTCCGACGTGACGAAGCCCAGGCTCATCACGCACGTGAAGACCGGCGGCGTCGGCGTGCACCGCTTCGACGTGGACGAGCGCTACGCCTACATCTCGACCGGGATGGAAGGCTATGCCGGGAACATCCTCGTCAACTTCGACGTGAAGGACCCGGCGCGGCCGCGCGAGGTCTCGCGCTGGTGCCTGCCGGGCCAGCACGTTGCCGCCGGCGAGACGCCGGAAGGTCCCTCCGAGATCTGGCACCTGCACCACGCGATGCGCTGCCGCGACCACCTGTGGGCGGGCTGCTTCAACGCCGGGCTGCGGGTGATCGACGTTTCCGACATCACGCGCCCGCGCACCGTCGGCGCGTACAACTACCACCCGCCGATCGGCGACCCGACGCATACCGTGCTGCGCGTGCCGCACCCGATCGCGGGGCGCGACATCGCGATCGCGATGGACGAAGCGCACGGGCGCCATCCCGGGAGCATTCCCGCGGGCATGTGGCTGTTCGACGTCGGCGACCTCGCGCGGATCGAGCCGCTCGGCCACTTCCAGGTGAGCGAGCTCGACACGCCCTACGCGCGCAAGGGCGGCCGCTTCGGCGCGCACCAGTTCCAGGAGCACGTCGAAGGCACCCTCGTCTACTGCGCGTGGTTTTCCGGGGGATTGCGCGTCGTGGACATCCGCGACCCGGCCGCGCCGGAGGAAGTCGCCTGGTTCATCCCGGAGCCCCGCCCCGGGGCGAAGAGCCCGCAGAGCAACGACGTCGAGGTGGACGCCCGCGGGCTGGTCTACCTCGTGGACCGGAACTGCGGGTTCGACATTCTCGAGCTCGAAGGCTAAGCGTCGTACTACGGGTCACGAAGGACGCCAAGGCCGCGAAGAAGGCGGTACGACGGGTCGCGAAGGACGCCAAGGACGCAAAGAGAACATATATATCGAAAAACCAAGGACGCAAAGACAACGCCAAATGAGGCACAAGTAAATGCTTCGGGACGAATACGAAACTTCAACCTGCTCCCTGTATGCCACCCTTAGCGCAATTCTTTGCGGCCTTCAGGTGTTTTATTATTGAATCCCTTCGCGTCCTCCGCGTCCTTGGCGACCCGTAGTAAAGCTTTTCCTTCGCGCTCTCCGCGTCCTTAGCGACCCGTAGTAATGCGGCCTACTTGGCAAGGCCAAGCTCGGCGAGAAACGCCCTGACCTGCGCATTGTCCTGCTCCATGAACTTGCGCGTCTCCCCGCTGCGCATGTACTCGCTGGTCCAGAAGTTGGCCTCCAGCTCCTTCTTCCACTCATCCGATTCCACGAAGCGCCGGAAGATCTCCTCCCAGAAGGAAACCTGCGCCGCGGTCATGCCTTTCGGGCCGACCATGCTGCGCCAGTTGTTGACGACCACGTCATAGCCCAGCTCGCGCCAGGTGGGCACGCCGGCGAGCGCGTCCGGGAGCCGCGCGGGCGAGGTCACGGCCAGCACGCGCACCTGACCCTGCCGCGCCATGGACGCCGCGAACGCCGCGCTGATCGGCACCACGTCCACGTGGCCCCCCAGCATCGCGGTGCTCGCCGCGCCGCCCGACGGGAAGATAACGGTCTTCAGCTTCTTGATGTCGACGCCGGCTTCGCGCAGCGCCGTTGCGATCCCCTGGTGATTCGGGTTGCCGAGGCTCGTAGCGATGCCGAAGGTGAGCGCGCCCGGGTCGCCCTTGAGGCGCTCGATGATGTCGCGACCGGTCTTCAGCGGCGAGTCGGGCTTCACGGTCACCGAGATGTACTCGCCGAACAGGAACGCGATCGGCGTGAGCTCGGTGTAGCTCGGGCCCTTGCCCGCGATATTGTTGGTGAGCAGCGACTTCGACGCGACCTGGAGGTAGTGGGCGTCGCCCTGGTGCTGGTTGAGATAGGCATAGGCCACGCTGCCGCCGCCGCCCGGCTTGTTCACCACGTTCATCGGGACCCCGACCAGGCGGCCTTCCTGGAAGATTTTCGCCATGATGCGCAGGATCCGGTCGGAACCCCCGCCCGGCGCGTTCATGGCGATCAGCTCCACCGGCCGCTCCGGCTTCCACGCGGTCTGCGCCTGGGCGCCGGCGGCCAGCGCAACGAAGACCGTGACCATCCCCGCTTTCAAGGTTCCCGTCATCGTGATCTCCTCCGTTGCGTGAAAATCTACTCTGATATCGGGCCGTCGTCGCTGGTGCCGTTCGCCCCGCAAAACGTTTACAGAAGCAACTGTTTGGTATAGATTTCCAGCCCCGCCCGAGCGAAGGCGAATGCCGCCTTATCTGGGACGCTTCATCTGGGACGCTTTATCGGGGTTTGGGGGAGAAACGATGTCGCTGCTGAAGCTTTCCATCGCGACCACGGATTACGATCACTTCCGCGATTTCCGCCTGGGCTACGTGAAAGCCGAGGGCATCGACCACAACTGGCTCGACCTCGGCCACCACGAGTGCTTCGCGCGCTTCACGGCCAATCGCGAGTTCGACCTGTCCGAGCTGTCGTTCGCGAAATTCGCGGCCCAGGTGACGCGCGCGGATTCCGACATCATCGGGCTGCCCGTCGTGTGCTCGCGGCTGTTCCGGTTCAGCTCCTTCTACGTGAACAGGAAGAGCGGGATCAAGACGGTGAAGGATCTCGCCGGAAGGAAGATCGGCTCGCCGGAATGGGCGCACTCGGCGGCGGTCTACATGCGCGGCTGGATGCACAACGACATGGGCGTCAAGCTCACCGACGCGCACTGGTACCAGGCCGGGACGAACTCGCCGGGACGCGAGGAGAAAGTCGAGCTGAGCCTGCCGAAGGGCGTGAAGCTCACGCGCGTCGCCGACAAGTCGCTGAGCGGGATGCTCGCTGCCGGCGAGATCGACTGCGCCATCATTGCGCGGCCGCCGACCTGCTTCATCGAAGGCCACCCCGACGTGGTGCGCCTGTTCCCGAACTACCACGAGATGGAGGAAGAGTACTACGAGCGCACCCGGGTCTGGCCGATCATGCACATCATCGCCATGAGAAAGCACATCCTGGAGGAGCATCCGTGGGCCGCGCGCAATCTCTACAACGCGTTCCTCGAGTCGAAGCGCCGCAGCATCGAGCGCCTGCTCGATCCCGCCGTGTCGCGCTATCCCCTGCCGTGGCTTCCCACCTACGCGCGCAGCATGCGCGACATGTTCGGCGGCGACCCCTTTCCCTACGGCATCGAGGAGAACCGCCCGACCTGGGAGCAGATGGCGCTCTACACCTGGCAGCAGGGCATCGCCCACCGCCAGTTCAAGCCCGAGGAGATCTTCCCCGAAGGGCTGATGACCAAGGTCGTTATCTGAAACTCCGTGATAAGTGATAGGTGATAGGTGATAAGGGTCGTGAATCCCGCTCCGCGGGGATCTAAAGCCCTGCAGGGTTCTGCGGCCCTATCACTTATCACTTATCACTTATCACGCTTCATCGGAAAATGAGTGCTCCAAAGTCCGGCGGACCGCTGCCCGTTGAGACGCTCCGCGACCTCGCCGCCGCGAGCCGCATCCTCGCCGCGCAGGGCGTGGTCGACGGCTTCGGGCACGTCTCGCTGCGCCACCCCGCGGCGCCCGACCGTTACTTCATGTCGCGCTCGCTCGCGCCGGCGCTGGTGACGCCGGACGACCTCATCGAGTACGACCTCGACAGCCATCCCTGCAACGCCAACGGGCGCAACAGCTTTCTCGAGCGCTTCATCCACGGCGAGATCTACAAGGCGCGGCCGGACATCGACTCGGTCGTGCACAGCCACTCGCCCTCGGTGATCCCGTTCGGACTGGTCAACGTGAAGATGCAGGCGATGTTCCACAACGGCGCCTTCATCGCGGCCGGCGTGCCGGTGTTCGACATCCGCGAGAAATTCGGCGCCACCGACATGCTGGTGAGCGACGGGGTCAAGGGCGTGGCGCTCGCCCAGGCGATGGGCAAGAGGGACATCGCGCTGATGCGCGCCCACGGCAGCGTGGCCTGCGGCCCTACCCTGCAGACCGCGGTGTTCCGCGCGGTCTACACCGAGGTCAACGCCCGCATCCAGCACATGACGCTGGCGCTCGG
>JBIOVQ010000083.1:0-2460 GCA_044867805.1 Burkholderiales bacterium
GGAATCGGGCTGGAACAGCAGGTTGTCCAGCAGGACGGGCTGCCCGAGGTAGGCGAGGGCTCTACACATGCTCTGAAGGCGTGAATAGTGATTGGTGAATAGTGATTAGGCCAGATTACTGCGCATCTCGCTCACCAATCACCAATCACCAATCACCAATCACGCTGTTGCTTTTTCACGGTATCGGTCGAACACCACTCCGTCGGCAAAAAGCGCGTCGATGTCCTTGTCGGAGTAGCCGAGCGACCGCATGACCTCGGCGCTGTGCTGGCCCAGCCACGGTGCCGGCAGGCGCGAGCGCGCCAGCTCGGCGCTGGCCTTGACGGGGTTGCCGAGGGCCTTCATGCGGCCGATTTTGGGATGGTCGATCTCGACCACCATGTTGCGCGCCCGGGAGTGCTCGTTGTCGAGCGCCTGCACGTAATTGAATACCGGCCCTCCGGGCACCCCGGCCGCGTCGAGCTTCTTCACCCAGTGCTCCGTCGGGTGAGCGGCGAAGACCTTCTCGATCTCGTCCTGGAGCGCGTCTATGTTCTTGAGCCGCGCGGCGGGGGTCTTGAAGCGGGCATCCTCCATCAGGGCGGGGCGCTCCAGCACCTTCGTGCAGAACGCGGTCCAGAGTTTCTCGTTGTTGGCGCCGACGGTGACGTAGGCGTCCCGCGTCTTGTAGGCCTGGTACGGCGTCGAGCGGCGGTGCCGCGTTCCGGTCGCGATCGGGACCTCGCCGCCGCCGAACCAGGCGCCGAACTCCCAGAACGTCCACGCCAGGCCCGCCTCCATGAGCGAGGTCTCGAGATAGACGCCTTCGCCGGTCTTCAGACGCTTGATATAGGCGCCGAGGATGGAGTAGAGCGCCGTCGTGCCGGCGGCGATGTCGTTCATCGCGATGCCGACCTTGGCCGGGCGCCCGCCGGGCTCGCCGGTCATGGTCATGATGCCGCTGATGCCCTGCGCGATGATGTCGTAGCCGCCTTTCCTGCTGTAGGGCCCGGTCTGGCCGAAGCCGGAGATGGAGGCGTAGATGATGCGGGGATTGATCGCCTTGAGCGCCGGGTAGTCGATGCCGAGCTTGCCGGTGACGCCGGGCCGGTAGTTCTCGATGACGATATCGGCGTCCCGCGCGAGCTTCCTGAAGACGTCCCGCCCGCGCTCGTCCTTCATGTCGAGGGCGACGCTCTTCTTGTTGCGGTTGAGCACGGCGAAGCAGTAGCTTTCCCCGTTGACCTTGGGATCGAATTTTCTCGACCCGTCGCCCTCCGGAAAGCTCTCGATCTTGATGACCTCCGCGCCCATGTCGGCGAGCATGAGCGTGCAGTACGGCCCCGCCATGATCGCGGTGAAGTCGAGCACTTTCACGCCGTCGAGCGGAAGGGCCATTCGGTTGCTCCGTGGGGCACGCTGAAAGGATTACGGCTCGACATCAGTGTCCGATATATGGTGGAATTGTATATTGTTGGACGGAGCGGTGGCAGGGACCGCTTGCGAACGCGGCGCCCCGCAACGGCGTGACACGCCGGTCCCGCGGAGCGCACTCATAACGAAGGAGGGAAGCCGTGAAGCCATTACTCAGTATCGCAGTCTCCGCCATTATTGCCGCGTTGCTCTTCCCGCTGCTCGCGTCGGCGCAGGCGTATCCCGCCAGGCCGGTGCGGGTGATCGTGGTGTTCCCGCCCGGGGGTTCCAACGACGTCACCGCCCGCATCGTGTTCGCCAAGATGAACGAGATCGCCGGCCAGAATTTCGTGATCGAGAACCGCGGCGGGGCGGCGGGCACGATCGGCGCCGCCGTGGTCGCGCAAAGTCCGGCGGACGGCTACACGCTGATGGTGCAGTCGACCACGCACATCGCCAACGCGCATCTTTACAAGAAGCTGCCCTACGACACGCTGGGCGATTTCATCGGCATCACGGCGCTGGCGCGGCAGGTGGGCATGCTGGTCGTGCATCCTTCGCTGCCGGTGAGGTCCACCAAGGAGCTCGTCGCATTGGCGAAAAAACGCCCGGGCGACATCGTCTACGGCTCCGCGGGCAGCGGCAGCTACGTCCATCTCTCCATGGCGCTGCTCGAGTCCTCGACCGGGACCAAGATGACGCATGTGCCGTACAAGGGAGGCGGTCCTCTCAACATTGCGCTGGCCTCCGGCGAGGTCCAGACGACCATCGGCACCATCGCCTCCCTCGTGCCCAACCTCCAGGCCAAGCGCCTGCGCGCGCTGGGGGTGACCTCGGACAAGCGCACGACACAGTTTCCCGACGTTCCGGCAATCGCGGAGGCCGTCCCCGGCTTCGAGTTCACGGCGTGGGTCGGGAGCTTCGTTCCCAAGGGCACGCCCAAGCCGATCGTTGACAAGCTCAATGGGGACCTGAGGAAGGCGCTTGCCGACCCGGGCGTGTCGTCCAAGCTCAGCGCGCAGACGCTCGATCCGATGCCGATGACCCCGGAGCAGTTCGCGGCGCGCC
>JBIOVQ010000084.1:0-39846 GCA_044867805.1 Burkholderiales bacterium
GGAATACACACCCATGGCGATGATCGCGGTCGGCTACCAGGCGAGCCCGGACATCCTGGACGACGAAACGAAGGCGAAGGAAATGCGGCCGCGCGGGCGCAAGCCTCTCGCCGAGAGGTTTTACGAGGGCGGGTGGGGCAAGGGCTTCGCCGCCTGAGCCGAAGGCCGGCGGCGAAGCAGTTTACAGTTTGCAGTGGACAGTTTGCAGTTACTGCCAACTGACGACTGCCAACTGTCAACTTCAGGCGAGGTCGCCGGTCACTGATGTTCGAGTCCTTCGTCCACGCGGTCTTCTGGCCGTTCTTCCTGGGCGGGCTGGTGAGCATGATGTCCATCAGCAACCCGCTGTCGAAGATCCCGCTGTTCGTTTCCCTGACGGAAGACATGCCGGCGAAGGAGCGCGCGCGGGTAGCGCGCAGGGCCTGCTTCATCGGTTTCGTCGTGCTGACCGCTACCCTTTTCTTCGGGGTGTTCATCCTGGAGGCGTTCGGCATCTCGCACGGCGCGCTGCGCATCGCGGGCGGCCTGATCATCGCGCTCCTGGGCTATCGCATGCTGTTCGGTCACGGTTATGTCGGCCTGACGTCGACCGGGGCGAAGCGCAACATCGCGGTTTTTCCGCTGGCCATGCCGGCCATCAGCGGCCCGGGCGCGATCGCGGTGATGATCGGTATTTCCACGGAGATCGCCGAGCTGGAAACAGCGATCTTCCGGACGATGGCGTACGCGGGCACGGTGACGAGCCTCTTCGTCACCTGCTTCGTGATATGGCTCACGTTCCGATCGGCGCGTGCCATCGCGAGAGCGACAGGCCCCGACGCCATGGAGGCGATCACGCGGCTCATGGGCTTCCTGCTGGTCTGTATCGGCGTGCAGTTCGTCGCCTCCGGCGTGCGCTCGCTCATCGCCGGCCAGCAGTGGTGGTCGTGAAGAAAGCCGCCAGCCGTCAGCCGCCAGCCGTCAGTGCTGAGTCCTGAGTGCTGAGTGAGGCCGCCGGCCGTCAGTCGCCCATGCAGTTGCATCACCGCGAACTGTTTCTGGAAAATTTCCTTGCCTTCTTTGCGGCTTTGCGCCTTTGCGTCGAGATTATTGCTTCAACGCGGCGTCGAGCGCGGCGATCAGCGGGCCCAATTTGGGCGGGCGCGCCTCCAGCCCCACGGCGACCCCGAATTTCTTCAGCGTTTCCGACGACACCGGCCCGATCGAGGCGACCAGCGTGCGGTTGAACCCCGCGCGCAGCGCGTTCGCCCGACCGAGTCTCTCCGCCAAGGCGAAGAGGTTGTAGACCTGGGCGGCATTGGTGACCGTCACGGCATCGATTTCCCGGCGCTCGAGCTTGTCCATGAGCTCCACCAGGGGACGCGTGTCCTCCGGCAGCGACCAGCGATAGGTCGTGATCTCCACCACCTGCGCGCCCCGCGCTTTCAGCGCTTCCTCCAGCTCGGCATTCGAGACGCCGTAGCGCTGCACGATCACCCGCGCGCCGCCGAGCTGCACCGGCTGCAGCGCTTCCAGGACTTCGGAGGTCGTGAACGGGTCCCGCGCGCTGATGTCGATGCGCACGCCGCGCGCGCGCAGCGCCGCCGTGGGCTTCGGGCCGCGCACGGCGACCTTCATCCGGCCGAGCAGGGCGAGGAGCTTGTGCGTCAGCCCCAGCGTATCCGTCGCCTTGAAGAGGGCGTTCGTGCCCACGCCGGTCTGAAACACGGCCAGACGGGCGGGCCGCGCCTCGAGCTCTCCGACCAGGGCCGCGAGCGCGGCGGAATCGACCTCGGGCACTTCGGCCAGCGCGGGCGCGTGCAACGGGCGTCCGCCGCGCTTGGCGACAAGCTCGGCGAGCTGCACGCCGAGGCGCGATTCGAGGATGGCAACGGTTTTTCCTTGCATACACTCAGTGTAGCGCCTGTGGACTGCGGAAGCTGAGAGGTCGAGTGTCGCGCCTAAGTGGACAGTTGGCAGCTATCAGTTGGCAGTAGCTGCAAACTGCCCACTGCAAGCTGCAAACTCGTACGTCCTCATCCCTCCGCCCTCATCCCTCGACTATGTCCTCCCACCTTGGGCATTCCCGCTCCTCGAACGGCCGGTCCCACGGATGGTAGTTGGTCCGATCCACGACTTGCACGGGCAGCTCGATATGGCGGGGCACCGGCTCGCCGCGCAGGTGCCGGATCGCCGCCTCGGTTGCGACGCACGCGATCTTCATGGCGTCGAAATCGACGGTGGCGAGCAGCTTGCCGCTCTTGATCGCCGCGATGGCATCGGGAACCGCGTTGACTCCGATCACGGGCACGCAGCGGCCGGCGGCTTCGAGGGCCTCTATGGCGCCGAGCGACATCACGTCGTTCGCCGAAAGGATCCCGTCCATGCGCGGAAATTCCGCCAGCAGCCCGGCCATGACCCGTCTTGCCACGCCGTGCTGGTAGTCCCCGGAGCGCGAGGCGACGACGCGGATGCCCGGCCACTCGCGGGCAACATCCCGGAAGCCGCGCAGGCGCTCGCTGGCAGTCAGCGCGCCGGCGATGCCCTCGAGGACCACGATGTTGCCCTTGCCGCCGATATGGCGGAACAGATGGACGGCGATTTCGCGCGCGAGCCGGTAATCGTCCGAGCCGACGAAGGCGACGAACTCGCCGCGGTCGAGTCGGTTGAGGATATTGACGGTCGGAATGCGCGCAGCGTTGAGCTTCCTCACCGACTCGTCCATCGCCGTGATGTGAACGGGCACGAAAACGGCAGCGTCGGGACGCTCGGCGATGGCCTGCTCGACCAGCGCGGCCTGCTCCTCGACGTTGTCCGGCTTCTGCGGCACGTAGTGGACGACGCGCGCGCCGTGGCGCCCCGCGGTGCGCTCGGCGCCGAGCCGGGCGGCGGTGTACGCGGGATTGGTGCGGTTCTTGGTGAAAACCGCGATCACCGGCTCGCCGCGAGTCATCGGTTCAGTTCAAGAAAATGGAACCACAGATGAACACAGATGCACACAGATATCCAGGAACCGTATGCCTGCTTGAGCAGAGAATGTCATCCGTGTTCATCCGTGTTTATCTGTGGTTGCGTGCCGCCTCTAGGCCGACGGGGGCATGGTCGAGCTGACCGAAGGCCGGCGCGAGGCGCGCTCGAACCACGACTTCAGCTTCGGGTGCCGGGCGCGCCAGTCCCAGTCGGGAAAGCGGAAATCAAGATAGCCGAGCACGCAGGCGGCTCCGATCTGGGCGATGCCGAACTCGTCGCCCCAGGAATCGGCCTCTGCCTCGAGAACGCGGAGTCCGCCGAAGACCTTGCGCTTCTGGCCCTCGATCCAGTCCTTCCAGCGCAGCCCCTCGGGCCGCAACGCCGTTTCGTAACGGCACAGCACCGCGGCGTCGAGAATGCCGTCGGTCAGCGCCTGGCAGCGCATGGCGACGAAGCGCTGCGGGCCGGTTCCGGGAAGGAATTTGCGCTTCTTGTGCAGCGTGTCGAGATACTCACAGATCACCGGAGAGTCGTAGAAGGTGTCGCCCTTGTCGGTGACGAGCGCCGGGATTTTCGTCAACGGGTTCTCGCGCGCAAGGGTCTCGTTCGCCGCGACCGGCGAAACGACGGTGTCGATCTCTTCGATGCGGTCGGCGATCCCGGCTTCCAGCGCGAGGATGCGGACCTTGCGCGCAAAGGGCGAGAGCTTGTTCATGTAGAGCTTCATGGCGTCCTCCCGACGGGAAACCGTGATAAGTGACGAGTGATAAGTGATAGGAGCCGGTTTTCCGCGCGACGCGCAGGAGCCATATCACTTATCACCTATCACTTATCACGCATCCTCTAGGACCGAACAAAAAAGCCCGCCTTGAGACGGGCTTTTTTTCGCGGTGGCGGTTCGCGCTAGCGCATGTTGGCTTCGGCGGTCGTGCCGAGGGGAACGGCGTCCTTGACGTGCTCGTTGAGGAAGTTGAACTCGAGCTTGGTGCCGACCGGGTCATACAGGAAGACCTGGTAGCCCGCGTTCTCGATGTTCTGTTCCTCGAACTCGATGCCGAGCTTCTTCAGGCGCTTGCGGAACTCCACCGCGCCAGAGGCCTTCCAGGCGATGTGGTCGACGCTGCCGCTGTGCTTGTCCTTGACGAACGAGCCCCTGGGGAAGCGCGCGCTGACGTGGACGATGGGGTCCTTCTTGTGGTCGTAGAGCCAGATGCCGCCGAACTTGAAATCGGGCCGGTAGCCGGTCTTCAATCCCAGCACGTCGCCGTAGAATTTCTCGATCGCCGGCAGGTCCTCTTTCGCGCAGCGGATATTGAGATGCAGGAAACCCTCGAATTTCATGGCCGCCTCCTGGGTACCACCCTTCCCGAAATCCTACCATAAAGGGGAAAGCTTCACCGCCAAGAACACGAAGGACGCGAAGGAAAGGAATAGCCTCACCGCCAAGGTCGCCAAGATCGCGAAGGAACACAAAAACTGGACCGCCAAGCACGCCAAGGTCGCCAAGAGAACAATAATTAGAACCAAACCTTGGGGCGTAAGGCAACGCCACGGGTGGCACAGAGGAAGCGCGAGCACCGTTCTAGTGCTGACCGCATGCAGTCTCGAACCTTGCCTGATGCCTCCGGTAACTGAAAAAGAAAACCGCCGGCTGTTTCCAGCCAGCCGTTGTGTCCCTCTTTTTTGAAAGCAGTTTGGGGCCTTGGCGGTAAATTCTTGTTGTTGACCTTCCTCCGCGTCCTCTGCGTCCTCTGCGGTGAGAGTTGGTCTTTGCAACGGGAGTTCGAAGCTCTGCCAGCCGCCGCCCGGAAAAGGTACACTCCCTCGTTCCTGGCCGACGCGGAAGGGGAGGGCGATGAGCAAGGGGTTCTTCCGGGCGATGCACCTGGCCGTAGCGCTGGCGGCGCTGGCGGCCGTGAACGCCGTGGCCGGCGACGCCGCGCCACAGGAAGCCGCGGCGCTCGGGCTGTCGCTCGCGAAGGCGCTGAACGAACGCAACGTCGACGCTTTCATGCGGCGCGTGGATACCGGGGCGGTCAGCGATATCGTGCTCAAGGACCTTGCCCTTCCCGCAAAGGACGCCGATGCCCTGCGGAAGCAGCTGCCTGTCTCGGTGCGCACGAGCGCGGAGATCAGCATGCGCGCTCTCGACAAGAACAAGGGAAGTGCGAAGTTCCTGCGCGGCGGCGTGGAGGAAGGCCGGCCTTACGCGCTGTTGCGCCTCGACTTGAGCGAGGGCGTCGACTACGTCAAGTACTTCGTTTCGTCTTCGCGCGGGGTGGAGGATTGGTACGTCTACACTTCCGCCGCGCTGTTCAGCACGTCCGCGCGCTTCAACCTGGCGACGATGCTGAAGAATGACTCGTTGTTGTACAGCCTGTTCGGCGTGCGCTCGGTGAGCTCGGCCGACGTCAAGCCCTTCGTTGAGCTGCGCAAGCACCTGGCCGCGGGTGACTTTGCGGCTGCCTACCGCGCCCTGGAGGGATTCCCGGAGGGGTATCGCAAGTCGCGGCAGTGGGCCGTGATGCGGGTCACCTACAGCGGTTATGCGGGTGAAGAGAGCTACCGGGCCGCGCTGCGGCATCTTGCGCAGCATTTCGGCGGGGACGCCGACCTTCAGCTGCTCCTGATCGATCATTATTTCTTCGAGAAGCAGTACGAGCGGGTACTCGCCGCGATTGCCGCCCTCGAGCGGGCCGTGGGCGGCGAGGACGCGAGCAGCAGCAATCTCAGGGGCACGGTTCTTACTACGATGAAGCGTCACGCCGATGCCGCGAAGGCATGCAGGCGCGGCATGGCGCTGGAGCCGGACTACAAGCAGGCCTACTGGTGCCTGGTCGGTGTCGGCCTGGACCGCAACGACGGCAAGCTTGCCGTGGAGGGGCTCACGGCCTACGAAAAGGCGTTCAATGTGGTCTTCGACCTGGACGAGCTTGCCCGGCAGGACGGCTACAAGGAAATTGCGCGCACGCCGGAATTCGCGGCCTGGGCGAAAGCACGGAAACGCTGACCTTCCAGCCGGCTGTTGTGTTTGATCTTATTCTGTCGAATGGTTTTCTCTGCGCCCTGGCGTCTTGGCGGCTAATTCAGGTCTTCAGCTGTGCCCCACGTATTCGAAACGGCGTCGAGCGGCCGCGCCAAGTGCCGCGGCTGCGGCCAGCCCATCCAGCGTGGCGAGCTGCGTTTCGGCGAGCGCTTGCCCAACCCCTACGCGGAAGGCGAGATGACGCTGTGGTTCCATCCCGCGTGCGCGGCGTTCAAGCGGCCGGAGCCGCTCCTTCAGACCCTTGGGGAAACCGGCGAGAACGTACCCGATCGCGAGCGACTGGAGCGCGCGGCGCGCGGCAGCCTGGCGCACCGCCGCCTCCCGCGGATCGACGGCGCCGAGCGAGCCCCGAGCGGGCAGGCGAGGTGCCGCAACTGCCGCGAGCCGATCGAGCGCGGGACCTGGCGCATCCGGCTCGTGCACTACGACGAGGGACAGTTCTCGCCCGGGGGCTACGTGCACCTCGGCTGTCGCAAGGCGTACTTCGAGACCGACGACATCCTGGACCAGGTCCTCCACTTCAGCCCGGCTTTGAGCGAGCCCGAGCGCGAGGAGCTGCGGCGGGCCTTTGCGGCGGAACCGCAAGAATGAAGCGGCCGGCTGTTTCCAGTCGGCCGTTACCATTGTCTTGAATGCTCTTTTGCGTCTTGGCGGTTAATTTTCTTCTTGATTTTCCTCCGCGTCCTCTGCGTCCTCTGCGGTGAGAGGTGATCCTTACTTCTGCGCGACCGGCGCCGCCTCGAAGCCCTGCCAGCCGCCGCCGAGCGCCCTGACGACGTCCGCCACGGCGGCCCGCTGCGCGCGCAACGCGTCGGCGCGGTTCAGCTCCGCCTGCAGCAGGTTGCGCTCCGAATCGAGGACTTCGAGCTGGGACAGCAACCCGTTTTCGTAGCGTATCCGGGCGAGCCGCAGCGCCTCGGTCAGCGCGGCAACGCGCGCGCCCTCGGCCTCGAAGGCTTCCCGCGCGCGCACTTGCGTGTAGAGCGCCGTGCGCACTTCGCGGAACGCTTCCTGCAGCGTCCGCTGGTAGAGCGCCACGGCCTGGCGCTCGCGCGCCTGCACCGCTTCGATCTCGCCGAACAGCCGCCCGCCCTGGAAGATCGGCTGGGCGAGGCCGAACGCCAGGCTCCACACGCGTGCCGGAGAAGTGAACAGATCGCTGAGCTCGATGCTTTCGCCGCCGTAGTAGCCGGAGAGACCGATGCGCGGAAAGAGCGCCGCGCGCGCTTCGCCGATGCGGGCGTTGGCCGCGACCAGGCGCTGCTCGGCCTCGACCACATCGGGCCGGCGCAGCAGCAGGTCCGAAGGCAGCCCCTCCGGGACCACCGGAGTGGCAGGTCCGGCGCGGTCCGCTTCGCGCGCAATCGCGCCCTCCATGATGGCGCGCGGGCTGCGGCCGACCAGCACTGCCAATGCCAGCTCCTGGGCGTTGCGGTTCGCGTCGAGCGTGGGGAGTTGCGCGAGCGATTGGGCGACTTCGGCCTCGAGCTGCTTCAGCGTGAAGTCGTTGATGATCCCGGCGGCATGCCGCGCCTTCTGCAGCTCCAGCCCATTGGCGCGCAGCTCGTATGAGCGCCGCGTCGCCTCGACCTGGGAGTCGAGCGCGAGGAGGCCGTAGTAGGCCCGCGCGACTTCGGAAGTGAGGGTGATGTACACGGTCTGCTGGGCGGCCTGCGTGCCGAGCAGGTTCGCCCGCGCCGCCTCGCTTCCCCTGCGCAGGCGCCCCCACAGGTCCACCTCGTACGCGACGTTGAGCTGCGCGCGGTAGGTCGTGCGCTCGAGCGGCGTGCCCGGCGGAAGCGGAATCGAGCCGCGCTCGGAAGACCGGCTGCGGTTGGCTTCCGCGGTGGCGTCCACCGCGGGCCAGAACTGGGAGTCGGCGATGCGCAGCACGGCGCGCGCTTCGTCCACGCGCGCGGCTGCAAGCGCCATGTCCTGGTTGTTGATCAGCGCTTCCTCGATCAGGCGGTCGAGCACGGGATCGGAGTAGAGACCCCACCAGCGGTCGCGTGGCGCCGCAACGCCCTGCGCAGGCACGCCCTGCCACGAGGCGGGGAGGTCCACCGCGGGCCGCTGGTAGTCCGGCCCGACGGCGCAACCGGCAATCAGCGCCGCCGCCGCGACGCTGCCGATGATCCTAGCCCGCATGGCTGTCTCCCTTTTCGATTGCATGCCGGTGCGCGCCATGCGCCGGCCGCAGCACCGTCTCGCGATGATGCTTCGCTTCTTCCTCGATCTCGGCCGTGCTGCGCTTCTCCGACAGCCTGCGGTCCACGATGAGCTTGTAGAACCACGGGATGAAGAAGATCGCGAGGAAGGTCGCGGCCAGCATGCCGCCCATCACGCCCGTGCCGGCGGAATGGCGCGCGCCGGCGCCCGCGCCGCTGGAGAAAGCGAGCGGCACCACGCCGAGAATGAAGGCGAGCGAAGTCATGAGAATGGGCCGGAACCGCAGCCGCGCTGCTTCCACCGCGGCGGCCGCCGTGGACAGTCCCTCGTGGCTCTTCATCACGGCGTACTCCACGATCAGGATGGCGTTCTTCGCGGCGAGTCCGAGCAGTGTCACCAGGCCGATCTGGAAATAGACGTCGTTGCTGAGGCGCGCGATCTTGCCGAGCGGGGAGAGCAGCCCCGCCAGCCACGGGACCCCCATGGCCATGTAGTAGGGCAGGGGCAGCAGGTTGTTGATGAATATCGCCGCCAGCGCGCCGAACGTGCCGAAGGGCAGCGCCAGCATCACCGCCAGCGGCAGCGACCAGCGGTCGTACTGGGCGGCGAGAATCAGGAATACCATCAGCGCCGCCAGGCCCAGCGCGAGGATCGACGTGCCGCCCGAGCGCTTTTCCTGGTACGAGGCGCCGCCCCAGTCGTAGCTGAAATCGGGCGGCAGCGTCGCGCGCGCGATTCTCTCCATGCGCTCGATCGCCTGGCCCGAGCTGAAGCCGGGCTGGGTCGCGCCGAAGATCTTGACCGAGGGCAGGTTGTTGAAACGGTCGAGCGAGTCCGGGCCCGAGGAGTAGTTGACCTTCGCCAGCGCCGCCAGCGGCACCATGTTGCCGCGCTCCGAGCGCACGTAGACCGCGCCGACGTCGTCGGGCCGCTTGCGGTACTCGGGCTCCGCCGACATCAGCACCTGCCAGGTGCGGCCGTACTTGTTGAAGTCGTTCACGTAGAAAGTGCCGAGCGTTGCGGCGAGTGTGTTATAGAGCTCGTCGATCGGCACGCCCAGCGACTTGGCCTTCTCGCGGTCGGTCTCGACGTAGAGCTGCGGCACGTTGGCGCGCCACAGCGTGTTGACCTGCCCGAACATGGGATCCTTGGCGACGGCGCCGAGCAGCTGCTGCGTCACCTCGAACAGCCGCTGCGCGCCGCCCTCGCCCCGGTTCTGAATATAGAACTCGAAGCCCCCCGCGTTGCCGAGGCCGAAGATGGGCGGCGGGCCGAAGGCGAGCACCAGGCCCTCCTTGATGTGCGCGGTCTTCATGAAGAACTCGCCGACCAGCTGCCCGGTCGAGACGTCGCGCTTGTCCCAGTGTGTCTGGGTGACGAAGATCGTGGCGGCGCTGTTGCGGAAGCCGCCGCCGAGGAAGTCGAAGCCGGTGAAGGCGATGGCCGACTCGTTCGCCGGGTTCGACTTGATCGCGGCGACGACCTCGTTCACCACCTTGTCTGTGCGCTCGAGCGTGGAGCCGTCCGGCAGGAACACTGCGGCGATGTAGTAGCCCTGGTCCTCGTCCGGCACCAGCGATCCCGGCGTCGCGCGCCACAGGCCGACGGTGAGCACGACCATGCCCGCGAACAGGGCCGCCGCGATGGCTCCCCGCCGCAGCACCCACGAAACGCCATCCACGTAGCGCCCGGTCATGCGCTGGAACCAGCTGTTGAACCAGCGGAAGAAGCGGCCCGGCTGCTTGTGCTCGCGTTTGAGTATCAGCACGCACAGGCTGGGAGTCAGCGTCAGCGCTACCACGCCCGAGATCACAACCGCGATCGAGATGGTCACCGCGAACTGGCGGTAGAGCTCGCCGGTCAGGCCGCCGAGGAAGGCGATCGGCACGAACACCGCGCACAGCGTCAGCACGATGGCGATGATCGGGCTGGTGACTTCCCGCATCGCCTTGATCGCCGCGTCGCGCGCGTGCAGGTGCTCCTCGTGCATGATGCGCTCGACGTTCTCCAGCACGACGATCGCGTCGTCCACCACGATGCCGATGGCGAGCACCATGCCGAACAGCGTCAAGGTATTGATCGAGTAGCCGAGGATGATCAGCCCGGCGAAGGTGCCGATAAGCGAGACCGGGACTGCGGCGAACGGGATCACCGTCGCGCGCCAGTTCTGCAGGAACACAAACACCACCAGGAACACCAGCGCCATCGCCTCGGCAAGGGTAATCACCACCTCGCGGATCGAGACTTTGACGAAGCGCGTGGTGTCGTACACCACGCTGTGCTCGAGTCCCGGCGGAAACGCCCGCGCGAGCCGCGTCATCTCGGCGTTGACGCGCTCGGCGGTCGCCAGCGCGTTGGCGTTGGGCTGCAGGAAAATGCCGACGAGCGTCGCAGTCTTGCCGTTGACGCGGCCCATGAACTCGTAGTCCTTCGAGCCCAGCTCGACGCGCGCCACGTCCTTCAGCCGCAGCACCGAGCCGTCGCCGTTGGCGCGCACCACGATGTCCTCGAACTCCGATGCCTCGGAGAGCCGGCCCCGGGTGGTGATGGTGTAGACCAGCTCCTGCGGGCCTCCCGTCGGCGACTGGCCGATCTTGCCGGCGGCGAACTGCGCGTTCTGTTCGTTCAGCGCGCGCACCAGGTCGGCGGGGGCGAGTTTCAGCTGCGCGAGCCGGTCGGGGCGCACCCAGATGCGCATCGCGTAGTCCTTGGCGCCGAAGATCTGCACGTTGGTCGTGCCGGGAATGCGCTTCAGCCCGTCGAGCACGTTCAGCGTGACGTAGTTCGAGATGAACAGGTCGTCGCGGCTGCCGTCGGGGGAGCTGAACGCGATGACCTGCAGGAACGACGACGAACCCTTCTCGACCGTGACGCCCTGGCGCCGCACTTCCAGCGGCAGCCGTGGCTCGGCCTGCTTCACGCGGTTGTTGACGTTGAGCGCCGCGTTGTCGACGTCGGCGCCGATCTCGAACGTGACCTGGATTTCGACCACGCCGCTGGAGGTGGAGGTCGAGCTCATGTAGAGCATGTTCTCGACGCCGTTGATCTGGTTCTCGAGCGGAGCGGCCACGGTCTGCTCGAGCGTCTGGGCCGACGCGCCGGGATATACGGCGCGCACGGTGACCACCGGCGGCGCGATCTCCGGGTACTGGGCGATCGGCAGCACGCGCATCGAGGCGAGCCCCGCGATCACGATGAAGATCGAGAGCACGGCCGCGAAGATCGGCCGGTCGATGAAGAAGCGCGAGATCATGTGCGGCCGCCCTTATGTCTTCTTATCCGCCGCGAGCTTCTTCGCCGCGGGCGCGCCGTCGGAGACCTGCACCGGCACGCCGGGCGGCATCAGCGAGAGCTTGACAACGCCCTCCACGACGACGCGGTCGCCGGGCTGGAGGCCCGAGTTGATGATCCAGCCGTCGCCGGTCCAGTCGCCGGCCTCGACCGGGCGGATCTGCGACTTGCTCTCGGCATCGACTATGTAGACGTACTTGCCCTTGGGGCTTTCCATCACCGCGCGCTGCGGCACCACGATCGCGCCCGGGCGCACCGCGCCGTGCAGCACGACACGGACGAACTCACCTGCGCGCAGCTGGCCGCCGGGATTGGGCACCTCGGCGCGCGCCTCGCTGGTGCCGGTCTGGTGGTTGACCCTGACATCGGTGAAGCCCACGACACCGGGACGCTCGTACACGCTGCCGTCGGCCAGCCTGATGCTTGCCTTGAAGCGGCCGTCCGGCGGCAGCTTCAGGCGGCCGGCCTCGACGTCGCGCCGGATCGCGAGGCGGTCCCGGTCGGGGATGCCGAAGTTGACGTACATCGGATCGATCTGGGTAACCGTGGTGAGCTGGACGTTGGGTCCCGACACGAGCGAGCCCTCGGACACGACGGAGCGGCTGGTGACGCCGGTGATCGGCGATTCGACGCGCGACCACTCGAGGTTGAGCCGCGCCTCGTTCAGGCGCGCGCGCACGCTGTTCACTTCGGCCTCCGCGATCTGCTCGGCGGAAACGGCGTCATCGAGCTCCTTCTGGCTCACGGCCTTGGCCTTGAACACGGGACGCAGCCGGTCGGCCTCGCGCTTGGCCTGCGCGAGGCGCGCCTCCGCGACCGCGAGATCCGCCTGCGCGCGGGCGAGAGCGGTGCGGAAGGGCTCGGGATCGATGGTGAAGAGCGAATCGCCTTTCTTCACGCGTGCGCCCTCGGTGAAGTTGCGCTTGAGCAGGATGCCGGTCACGCGCGCGCGCACCTCGACCTCGCGGTAGCCGGCGGTCTGCGCGACGTATTCGTAGGTGACGGGCACGTCCCTGGGTTCGACGGTCGTCGTGCTCACGACCGGCGGGGGGAAGCCGCCGCCATGCTGGTCGCTACCGGGCTGGCATGCCGCCACGGCCAGGGCAAGGACGAGCGCAGCTGCGGCGCGCAGGGTCGGGAACGAAGTCAATGCGATAGGTGTCTTCATGCGTGCTCCACTTTCTTCGGACGTGCGTGGTGTCGCGTTACTGGATGAGACCTTGCGAAGGAAGCGCAGTTTACATACAATCGTGTATGTATGTAAAGAGCGGGGGCGGAACAGTAATGGTCCTGATGGGCCATTACAGTCATGGTTCGCCTCTGAATTTTATTGTCAGCGGGCCACGGCCGGTATCCTGTCGTGGCCGGTTCCGGATCGCGCAAAGGAGCGCCACAAGGTGGTGAGACGCACCAAGAACGAAGCAGAAGAGACACGCAGCCGCATCCTCGACGCGGCCGAGCGTGTATTCAGCGAGCATGGCGTCTCGCGCACGTCCCTGGAGGACATCGCCCAGGCCGCCGGTGTCACGCGCGGCGCGATCTACTGGCATTTCAAGGACAAGCGGGACCTGTTCGCGTCGATGGTCGACCGCGTGACCCTGCCGATGGAGGCGATGGTGGCGGCCTCGAGCGACCAATCGGTAGAGGACCCCATCGCCTTGCTCAAGGCCTGCGCGGTGAATGCGCTGAAGCGCACCGCGACCGATCCGCAGGTCCAGCGCGTATTCGACGTGGTGACCCACAAGTGCGAGTACCTCGGCGAGATGGCGGGGGTCAACAACCGCATCAGCGCGGTGCAGAAGGGCTGCGTGGACCGCGCGGAGCAGGCCATCCGCAATGCCATCAAGCGCGGCCAGCTCCCGGCCACCGTCAATCCCCGGCTCGCGGCGATCGGCCTTGACGCGATGCTCTACGGGTTGATCTCCAGCTGGCTCGCGAATTCCGCCTATCTCCCGCTCGAGCGGCAGGCGGAAGCGATGATCGACCTGTACCTGGGAGGATTGCGCGCGCGGCACGCGAAATCCACCGCGCAAGCCCCGCGCAAGGCCCGCCCCCGCCGCCTGCGCCGGGCCGCGTAGTTTCCCACAGCCTGCGGCGCGGCCGGCGGGGGAATAAACCCTCCGCCCCGCTTGTGCGGCCTCGGATGGTTGTGCTGCAAGCACTTGGCTGTATCGCGTCGGCCGCCTGAACGCAGCCTCCGGATCATTTGTGGCGATACTTCGAGTGGGGGGTGTCGGCTCCCCTGCGCGCCTCCGCGGTCGCATCCCCACAAGTGGGCACCTGCTCCGCGCTTCGCCGGCCCTGCTCCTCGTCACGCCGATCCCTGCTCAGCCCTCCAGCGTCCCTTGCCAGTTACAAGGGCTTTGCCATAGTCTTGGCTGCCCGTCTCGTTTCCAATTGCCATCGAAGAAAAGCCATGAACGACAGGATGCGCACAGACCTGCTCGCCCTGGTTACCAACAAGGAGAAGTGGAGCCGCCGCGACTTCCTCGCGTCGGGCCTCGCCACCGGGTTTGCGCTCGCGGTGCGGCCCGTGTGCGCCCAGACCATGATCGTGACCGACGCCAGGGGACTCGCGGTGGGAGAGGTGCGCATACCGGTCAAGGACGGGACGATCCCGGCCTACGTTGCCTATCCCGGGAAGCGCAGCGCGTTCCCGATGGTGCTGGTGGTGCAGGAGATCTTCGGCGTGCACGAGCACATCAGGGACGTGTGCCGGCGGCTCGCGAAGGCCGGCTACCTGGCGGCGGCGCCCGAGCTGTACTACCGCCAGGGCGATCCGTCGAAGCTCTCGGACACCAAGGAGATTTTCGCCCAGATCGTGAGCAAGGTGCCCGATGCCCAGGTCATGTCGGATCTCGACGCCACCGTCGCCTGGGCGCGGGGCCTGGGGCTTGCGCACAAGAGCAAGCTCGCCATCACCGGCTTCTGCTGGGGCGGGCGCATCGTCTGGCTGTATGCGGCGCACAACCAGGGCGTCAGGGCGGGCGTAGCCTGGTACGGCCGCGTCGTCGGAGACAAGACCAGCATGACGCCGTCCAATCCCATCGACGTCGTGGACCGCATCAATGCCCCCGTGCTCGGCCTTTACGGCGGAGCGGACGCCGGCATACCCAACGATACCGTGGACAAGATGCGCGCGGCGCTCAAGGCCGCAGGCAAGAAATCCGCGATCCACACGTATCCCGATACGCCGCATGCGTTCCACGCCGATTACCGGCCGAGCTACCGCAAGGACCAGGCCGTGGACGGCTGGAAGCGGTTACGGGCGTGGCTCAGGAAGAACGGCGTAGCCTGAAGTTGGCAGTGGGCAGTTGTCAGTTGACAGTTGCTGCAAACCGCCAACTGCAAACTGCAAACCTTTTGGCGTAGGATAGCCGCGCCACATTCAACCCCCGGAGGACCCATGCACGCTCTGTGCGACCTGCTAAGACAGTACGGCCCACTGGCCGGGCGCATCCTTATCACCGCGATATTCCTCGTTTCCGGCTACCACAAGATCGTCGGGTTTTCGGCGGTTTCGGGAATGTTGGCGAAGATGGGCATGCCACTGCCGGACCTGCTGCTGGTCGGGGCCATCGTGTGCGAAATCGGCGGCGGCCTCATGGTGCTGCTCGGCTGGAACGCGTGCTGGGGAGCGCTGCTGCTCGTCATTTTCACGATTCCAGCAACGCTCATGTTCCACAATTTCTGGGCCGTGGGTCCCGCCGAGTACCAGAACCAGCTCATCCACTTCCAGAAGAACCTGGCCCTCATCGGCGGACTTCTCTATGTCATGGCCATGGGCCCGGGTCCTTACAGCCTCAAGAGCGAGAGGCCCCGTTAACCGCCAAGGCGCCAAATCCGCCAAGAAACGAATACCCATTGCCACAGAGAGCACAGAGAGCACCGAGAGCAAATCGGCAGGATTTTTCTCTGTGACCTCTGTGTTCTCTGTGGCTAAAGGTTGCTGTGCGCGCTAATACTCCGGCTCGGCTGGCGCGGCGGATGGCGGAGATCGAGCCGTTCCATGTGATGGCGCTGCTCGCCCGGGCGCGCGAGCTCGAGGCGCAAGGCCGCTCCATCATCCACATGGAGATCGGCGAGCCGGATTTCCCGACGCCGGAGCCGGTGCTGCGCGCCGGGATCCGGGCGCTGGAAAAGGGCGAGCTGTACTACACCCCGACGCCGGGGCTGCCGCAACTGCGCCAGGCGATCGCGGGTTACTATCGTTCCCGCTACGGCGTCGAATTGCCGGCATCCCGCGTCCTCGTCACCACCGGCTCCTCCGCGGCGCTCATGCTGGCGTGCGCGGTGCTGGTCAACCCGGGCGACGAAGTGCTGCTGGCCGATCCCGGCTACCCCGCGAGCCGCCACTTCGTGCGCGTGGTGGAAGGCCGCCCGCGCCCGGTCGCGGTGGACGCGGGCAGCGCCTACCAGCTCGCCCCCGATCATCTGGAGCGCAACTGGGGCCCGCGCACGGCGGCGGCGCTCGTCGCCTCGCCGTCGAATCCCACCGGGACGCTGATCTCCACCGAGAGGCTCGAGCAAATGGCCGGGATCGCGCGCGCGAAGGGCGGGGCGCTGATCGTGGACGAGATCTATCACGGCCTGGTTTACGAGGGCGAGTACACGACCGCGCTCGCGTTGTCCGCGGATGTTTTCGTCATCAACAGCTTCTCCAAGTACTTCAACATGACGGGCTGGCGGCTCGGCTGGATGGTGGCGCCCGAGGGCTACGTCGGCGAGCTCGACCGGCTGGCGCAGAATCTCTACCTCGCGGCGCCGACGCCGGCGCAGCACGCCGCGCTCGCGGCGTTCGAGCCGGAGACGCTGGCGATACTGGAGAGGCGCAGGCAGGAGCTCAAGGCGCGGCGCGATTACCTGGTGCCGGAGCTGCGCAGGCTCGGCTTCGAGATTCCCGTGATGCCGCAGGGAGCCTTCTACGTCTACGCGGGCTGTGGAAAGCTCACGAAAGACAGCTTCGGTTTCGCGCGCGACCTGCTGGAGCGGGCCGGCGTGGCGATCACCCCGGGCGTCGATTTCGGCGCGAACGCGCCCGAACGGCACGTGCGGTTTGCCTATACCAACCCGGTCGACCGGCTGCAGGAGGGCATCGCCCGCATCGCGAAGTTCCTGGATAAGGGCTAACCTCTCACCGCAGAGGACGCCGAGGACGCAGAGGAAAGCAGAAACAACAATTGAACCGCCAAGGCGCCAAGACGCCAGCTTGGCCAAGCCAGCGTAAGATTTCAGCGAAATGAGCTCAATAATTCGAGCACGCTTTATCGTGTCACGCGCCGTCGCGTCACACAGTATCGCGTCACGCTCCATCGTGTCACGATTTCAGGTCTCATGAGTGAAACGACCTTGATCGTGGTCCGCCACGGCGAGACCGTGTGGAACCGCGAACGGCGCATGCAGGGCACGACCGACACGCCGCTATCGAGCGTCGGCCGGTCGCAGGCGCAAGCCGTCGGCCGGCGGCTGGCCGGCGGGAATTTCTCGGCGCTGTACGCGAGCGATCTCGCCCGTGCCAGGGAAACCGCCTCGATCATCGCCGAGCACACGGGGCGGAAGCTGGTCATGGATGCCCGCTTGCGCGAGCGCCGCTTCGGCATCTTCGAGGGGCTCACGGCCGGCGAGATCCAGGAGCGCTTTCCGGAGGAGCACGCCCGCTTCGCCAGTCGCGACCCGGATTACGAGGTTCCCGGCGGCGAGAGCGCGCGCGGCTTTGCCGGGCGCTGTCTCGGCTGCCTGTCCGAGATCGCCGGCCGGCATCGCGGCGAGGAGATCGTGGTCGTGACCCACGGCCTGGTGCTCGACAGCCTTTACCGAGCGGCGCAGGGGCTCGGGCACGGCGAGCCGCGCCCGGTGCCGCTGATCAACGCGAGCCTCAACCTCTTCGGCTACGGCGCGGGCGCCTGGCGGCTCGTGCTGTGGGGCGATATAAGCCACCTTGCGCCCGGGGAGGTCACGCAGTACCGCGGCGCGGCGGCTTGAAATCGTGATTAGTGATTGGTGAGTAGTGATTAGATTTTCGTCTTATCCGGCGTCGTATCCTGCCCGATCGCCCGATCACCAATCACTATTCACTAATCACGCCTTTCGGGACAATTGATGCCACCGGCACAGGAAGCCGTGGTGCTCGTCCACGGGCTATGGGTGCACGGGCTGGCGATGGAGTTGATGCGGCGGCGCATCGCGCGCTGCGGCTATCGCGCGCTCGCCTATTCCTATCCCTCGATGCGCCTGACGCTCACCGAAAACGCGCAACGCCTGGCGCGCTACTGCCGCGAGCTTGCGGCGCCCCGGGTGAATCTCGTCGGCCACAGCATGGGCGGGCTGATCGTACTGCGCGCGCTGGAGAGCGCCGCGGGTTTCACGCCCGGGCGCGTCGTGCTGACCGCCACTCCGTTCGTCGAAAGCTTTGCAGCGCGACGGCTGGCCCGCCTTCCCGGAGGACGTGCCGCGCTGGGGCGTAGCATGCCCGAATGGCTCGAATCGGCGCGACCGGCGCTCGACGCGAAACATGAAATCGGCGTTGTTGCCGGCAAGCTGCCGCTCGGCATCGGACGCCTCATCGCTCCCGACTTGCCGCAGCCCTGCGACGGCGTGGTCAGCGTCGCCGAAACGCGGTTTCCCGGTATGCGCGACCATATCGTGCTCAACGTGAGCCACTCCGGCATCCTGATCTCGCGCCCCGTCGCCCGCCAGATATGTGCCTTTCTGCGCGACGGAGCGTTCGAACATGGAAATGCGTGAATAGTGATTGGTGATTGGTGAGTAGACAAAGGCGCTTCGCAGTTGACTAGCATGAGAATCCAATCACTAATCACTAATCACTACTCACGCCTCTTCGTGGCAGCGATGATGCTGCCACTCATCGCTGGCTGCGCCAACCTCAGCTACTACTGGCAGTCGGTGAGCGGCCAGCTCGGGATCTGGCGCCGGGAGCGGCCGATCGAGGAGGTCATCAACGACGCCGCCGCGCCCGAGGCGCTCAAGCGGAAGCTTGCCTACGTAATCCAGGTGCGCGAGTTCGCCAGCCGCGAGCTGAGCCTGCCGGACAACCGCAGCTACCGCGGCTACGCCGATCTCGAGCGGCCGTTCGCGGTGTGGAACGTGTTCGCGGCGCCGGAGTTCTCGACCGAGCCGCTGCAATGGTGCTTCCTGTTCACCGGGTGCGTGGGCTATCGCGGCTATTTCGACAGGGAAGAGGCGGAGCGCTTTGCGGCCGGTCTCGCGGAGCAGGGGCACGATGTCTACATCGGCGGGGTGCCGGCCTATTCGACGCTCGGCTGGTTTGCCGATCCGGTGCTCAGCACGTTCATCCGTTTTCCGGACGCGGAGCTTGCCCGGCTCGTATTCCACGAGCTTGCGCACCAGGTCGTCTACGTGAAAGGCGACACGGTATTCAACGAGTCGTTCGCGGTGGCGGTCGAACAGGAGGGCCTGCGGCGCTGGATCGCGCACACGGGCGACGCCGGGGGCCGCGAGTCGTACGAGCGTAACCGGCGCGTCCGCGCGGAGTTCGTCCGGCTCGTGCAGAAGCACCGCGCGCGCCTGGAGGCGCTCTACGGCAGCCGGCTCGCGCCGGAAGCGATGCGCGCCCGCAAGCGCGAGCTTCTTGGCGAGCTCAGTCTGGAGTACCAGGCGGCGAAAGCGGGGTGGGGCGGCTACGCCGGTTATGACGCGTGGTTTGCCCGCGGACCCAACAACGCGCAACTTGCGTCGGTTGCGCTCTACACGCAACGCGTCCCGGCGTTCGAGGCGCTGCTGCGACGCGAGGGTGGCGATTGGAGGCGCTTCTACGGCGCCACCAGGGAACTGGCGGCCTTGCCCAGGGAGCAACGCGATGCCCGACTCGCGGCGCTGTCGCCGGCCAACGACAAGTAGCGGTGAAAAGCGGCCCTCTCGGGGCCGTTCCGCGTACCCGCTCTGCTATAATGCGGACTTCTCCCCCGGGGGTTTCGACCATGAGAATCACCAGCAAGAGTTTCATGAATAACAAGACTATCCCGGCGGAATTCGCGTTCTGCGCGCCGGATGCCGCCAAGCACATCACCCTGTCCAAGAACGTCAACCCGCACCTGCAGTGGCAGGACATTCCGCCGAACTCCAAGTCGCTGGTGCTGATCTGCCACGACCCCGACGTGCCGAGCAAGCTGGACGACGTCAACAAGGAGGGCCGCACCGTGTCGGCGCAGCTGCCGCGCGTGGACTTCTTCCACTGGGTGCTGGTGGACCTGCCGCCGTCGACGATCCAGATCAGGCCGGGCGAGTTTTCGAGCGGTGTCACGCCGAAGGGCAAGTCCGGCCCCGAGAGCCAGAACGGTACACGCCAGGGACTCAACGACTACACCACGTGGTTCGCCGGGAACAAGGACATGGGCGGCAACTATTTCGGCTACGACGGGCCGTGCCCGCCGTGGAACGACGAGATTCCCCACCACTACATATTCACGCTCTATGCGGTGGATTTCCCCCGCTGCCCGGTGGCCGGTGCATTCAAGGGCCCGGAAGTGCTCGCGGCGATCAAGGGCCACATCATCGCGCAGGCCCAGGTCACCGGGCTCTATTCGCTCAACCCGAGCGTGAAGACCGAGGCGGCGGCGGTGGCCCACGCACGCTGACCGGCAAGCCTCGCTCCAGGCGGAAAGGCCGGCGACAGCCGGCCTTTCTGTTTCTACACCCCAATCAGCCACAGAGAACACAGAAATCACAGAGGGAGCAAAACCCCTCAAGAGATAGAATCAGGGCAAGCTAGAACAAGCTCTCCTTGTTCATCTGTATGTACCTGTGGCCAGACTAGTTCTTGGCTGTTCAAATTCTCTGTGCTCTCTGTGGCTAGCGGGTTCGCGTGGTGAGGCGACCATCCACCGTTGACATCGAGCGGCGGCGGGCGAACCTCCCGCGTCCGCAGTACCCGGAGGAGCTGCCGGTCGTCGCGCGGCGCGAGGAAATCGCGCGCGCGATCGCGCAGCACCCGGTCGTGATCGTGTGCGGCGAGACGGGCTCGGGCAAGACCACCCAGCTGCCGAAGATCTGTCTCGATCTCGGCCGCGGCACCGGAGGGATGATCGGGCACACGCAGCCGCGGCGCATCGCCGCGCGCACCGTCGCCGCCCGCATTGCCACCGAGCTGGTGAGCCCGCTCGGTCATGCCGTGGGCTACAAGGTGCGCTTCTCGGACCGTGTTTCCCCCGATACCTATGTCAAGGTGATGACGGACGGCATCCTGCTTGCCGAGACGCAGGGCGACCGCGCGCTGCGCGCCTACGACACCATCATCCTGGACGAAGCGCACGAGCGCAGTCTCAATATCGATTTCCTGCTCGGCTACCTGAAGGAGCTCCTGCAGGGCGCAAGCCGGGCGCGGCCGGACCTCAAGGTCATCGTCACCTCGGCGACGATAGACGCCGAGCGTTTCTCGCGGCATTTTGACGGCGCGCCGGTGATCGAGGTGTCGGGGCGGCTGCACCCGGTCGAAGTACGCTACCGGCCGCTCGACGGTCGCGGCCAGGCGGACCAGGAGCCGGACCTGCCGGACGCCATTGCCGATGCCGTTGACGAGCTCGCGCGCGCGCCGGGCGGCGGAGACGTGCTGGTCTTTCTGCCCGGCGAGCGGGAGATCCGGGAAACGGCGGACGCGCTCACCCGGCACCGGCTGAGAGGCACGGAAATTCTGCCGCTCTATGCGCGGCTGTCCTTCGAAGAGCAGGCGCGCGTGTTTCGTCCGGGCGGCGCGCGGCGTATCGTGCTCGCCACCAACGTCGCCGAAACCTCGCTCACCGTGCCCGGCATCCGCTACGTGGTGGACACGGGGCTCGCGCGCGTCAATCGCTACAGCCATCGCAGCAAGGTCGAGCAGCTCCAGGTGGAGCCGGTGTCGCAGGCGTCGGCGAACCAGCGCGCCGGACGCTGCGGCCGCGTCGCCGCGGGCGTCTGCATCCGCCTCTATTCCGAGGACGATTTTCGGGCGCGGCCGGCGTACACCGAGCCCGAAATCCTGCGCTCGTCGCTGGCGGGCGTGATCCTGCGCATGAAGGCGCTGGGGCTCGGCGACGTGGAGCGGTTTCCGTTTCTCGACCCTCCCGCGCCGCGCATGGTCGCCGACGGCTACCAGTTGCTCGCCGAACTGGGCGCGGTGAACGAAGCGAACGAGCTGACGGACACCGGCCGCCGCCTCGCGCGCTTTCCCATGGATCCGCGCGTCGCGCGCATGGTCCTCGCTGCCGGGCGCGAGAACTGCCTCGCCGAAATGCTCGTCATCGCCGCGGCGCTCGAAGTGGACGACCCGCGCGAGCGCCCGTTCGACCGCGCCGAGGCCGCGGACCGGGCGCACCAGCGCTTTCACGACGAGCAGTCGGATTTCCTGGCGCTGCTCAAGCTGTGGCGCCACTTCGA
This sequence comes from Burkholderiales bacterium, assembly GCA_044867805.1. Lineage (GTDB taxonomy): Bacteria > Pseudomonadota > Gammaproteobacteria > Burkholderiales > SG8-41 > SG8-41. Next base: position 21,845 of record JBIOVQ010000084.1, read on the forward strand.
GGAATCGGTCGAGCACAGGAAATCGAACCGCCAGCTGGCCGGGGAGTTGCGCGAGCAATTCCTGTCGCAGCGCCGCCTGCGCGAATGGCGCGACGTGCACCACCAGCTCGCGGCGCTGGCGGGCGAGATGAGCATGCGGGTGAACGAGAAGCCCGCCACCTACGAGCAGGTGCACCGCGCGCTGATCGCCGGCCTGCTGGGCAACGTCGGGGTCAAGGGCGAGGAGGCGGGCGAGTATCTCGGCGCGCGCGGCATCCGCTTCGCGATCTTCCCGGGGTCGGGGCTGCGCAAGAAGCAGCCCAAATGGGTGCTGGCGGCGGAGCTGGTCGAGACGACCCGCCTTTACGCGCGGCTCGCCGCCCGCATCGAGCCGGAGTGGGTGGAGGCGTGCGCGGGCGAGCTCGCGAAGAGGCACTACTTCGATCCGCACTGGGAGAAGGAGCGCGCGATGGTGGCGGCCTACGAGCGCGTGACGCTCTATGGCCTCACGCTGGTGCCGCGGCGGCGCGTGCACTACGGGCCGATCAACCCGCAGGAAGCGCGGCAAGTCTTCATCCGCGGGGCCCTGGTCGCGGGCGAATACGAGACGCGGGCGCCGTTCTTCGCGCACAACCGGCAGCTCCGCAGGGACGTCGAGGCCCTGGAGCACAAGGCGCGGCGCCGCGATGTGCTGGTGAGCGACGAGACGATCTACGCCTTCTACGACGGCGTGGTTCCGCAGGGCATCGTCAACGGCGCCGGTTTCGAGCAGTGGCGGGAGCAGGCGGAGCGCGCGAGCCCGCAGCTCCTCTTCATGACCCGCGACTATCTGATGCGGCACGCCGCCGCCGACATCACGGAGGCCCAGTTCCCGGAGCGCATCCGCGCCGGGGGCCTGGAGCCGAAGCTCTCTTACCGCTTCGAGCCCGGGCATGCGCTCGACGGGGTGACCGCGTCGGTGCCCCTGCACCTGCTCAACCAGCTGGACGCACAGCAGTTCGAGTGGCTCGTGCCGGGGCTGATCCGGGAAAAGATCGCCGCGCTCTTCAAGGAGCTGCCGAAACAGCTGCGCCGGCATCTGATACCGCCGGCGCAGCACGTCACGGCATTCCTGACGGAATGCGAGGGTCGAGGGTCGAGTGTCGAGGGGAAAGAGTCGAGTGTCGAGGGTCGAGCGTCGAGGGAGCCGCTCACTACCGTCCTTGCTCGCTATGTATCGCGTATCACGGGAGAGCCGGTATCCCCGGATTCATGGGACGGTGCGGAGTTACCGTCCCATCTCAGGATGAATTTCCGCGTCGTGGATGAGGCGGGGCGCGAGCTTGCCATGGGGCGCGACCTCGCGGCGCTCAAGGCGCAGCTGGGGCAGGCCGCGCAACTGACCTTTGCGACCGCGGGTAGCGGCATCGAAAAGAGCGGTATCCGGACCTGGGACTTCGGCGAGTTGCCGGCGGAGATCGCATTCACGCGCGGCGGGCGCAGGCTCACCGGCTATCCCGCGCTGGCGGACGAGGGGGAGAGCGTAGCGATCAGGCTGTTCGACACGCGCGCGGCGGCGGAGGGGGCGATGCGCGGCGGTGTGCTGCGGCTGGGGCGCCTCGCGCTGAAGGAGCATATGAGGCAGCTCGACAAGAACCTGCCGGGCTTCACGCAGGCGGCGCTGCTGCTGCGGGGACTGGCATCCCCCGACGAGCTCAGGGAAGACCTGCTGACGGCCATCGCCGACCGGGCGATCCTCGGCGAGGACGAGCTGCCACGCAACGACAAGGGATTCGAGGCCCTGAAGCAGCGCGCCCGCACACGGCTGCCCGCCGTGCGCGACGCCGGCTGCCGGCTGTTCGCGGCGATCGCGGAGGAGTACCAGCGCGTGACGGCGGCGCGGGCGCTGCCGCAGCCGGCCTCGGATGTCCGCGCGCAGCTGGCCCGCCTGGTATACAAGGGCTTCCTGGCCGCGACGCCGTGGGAGCGGCTGCACGACATCCCGCGCTACCTCAAGGCGGCGCAGCGCCGACTCGACAAGTACCCGGAGAATCCTGAGCGGGACGCCAAGCACGCCGCCGGCATTGCCGAACTCTGGAAGCGCTACGAAGAACGCGCCGCGAGGCTGAGGCGGGCAGGGGAGGCGGATCCACGGCTGGAGGAATTCCGCTGGCACATCGAGGAGCTGCGGGTGTCGCTGTTCGCGCAGGAGCTGAAGACCCCCTACCCGGTGTCCTTCAAGCGGCTCGAAAAGCTGTGGCGAGATCCGACCCATTGAGCGCCGGCAAAGTGCGGCACCGCACACTTTCCGCGTCGCGAGGCGCGGCTATAATAAGAGAGAGCTTCATGCTTCAAGCCCCAAGCTTCAAGCAGCTTGTGGCTTGCGGCCTGCGGCTTGTAGCCTGCTAGGGGAGTCACGCGATCAACAAGCTTGCCAATGGTGTCGAGCTGCAGAGCAGCGCCCTCACGGCCGAAGAACTCGAGCTGGCGCGCCTGATCGTCTCGACGCTCAATCTGGACACCAGGGCCGAGGACATCGATCCGTCCGCCCCCCTGTACGGCGAGGGGCTGGGGCTGGACTCGATCGACATCCTGGAGGTCGCTCTCGCGGTCTCGAAGGCTTACGGGGTCAAGCTGCGCGCCGACGACGACGGCAACCGCAAGATATTCGGCTCCCTCCGCAGCCTGCATCAGCACCTGTTGAATTGCCGGGCCCGCTAATGCGCCGCGCGGCCGGCCCCTGGTGGAATGGAGCCGCGCTGCTGGGCTTCTTTTCCTCCACCTGGCTCGCGCACCTGGCAATCAGCGGGGACGGGAACGGGATGTGGCGGTGGGCGCTGCTGGCCCTGCCGTTGCTCGCGCTGGGATGCTGGGCGTTCGCGCGCTCAGCCCGCAAGTCCTGGTGGCTGGTGACCCTCCTCCTCGCGGGGGCGGGGATCTACCTGCTGGAACAACGGGGAAATCTGGGCATGGCGGCGGCCTATGGCGTGCCGCACGCGGTGGCGAACGGACTCCTCCTGTGGTGGTTCGCGCGCACACTGCAGGACGGACGCGAGCCGCTCATCACCCGCGTCGCGCGTCGTATCCACGGCACGCTGACGCCCCGGATCCAGCGGTATACGCGACAGGTGACGATCGCATGGTGCGTGTTCTTTGCCGCCCAGGTCGGCGTATCGCTGGTCTTGTTCGTGTTCTCGTCGCTCGAGACCTGGTCGATGTTCGTCAACGTGCTCAATTTGCCCCTGCTGGTCCTGATGTTTGCCGGCGAATATCTGGTCCGGGCGATCTGGCACCCCGATCACCCTCGCGTCTCGGCCGCGCGCATGCTGCGCGCCTTCGCGAAGGATGAGTCCGTTTCGGCGGACGCCAAGGCGCCATGATCACCATTCCACTGGTCCAGGGTTTCGCCGCCGGCAGCGTATTTGCCTATCGTCACGGGCAGCCGATCACTGTCGAGACGTTCCTGCGGGAGGCGTCCCAGCTTGCCGACCGGCTCCCGGAGCGGCGGCATGTCCTGAACCTGTGCGTCGACCGCTATCGCTTCACGGTCGGACTTGCCGCCGCGCTGCTGCGCGGGCAGGTCACCCTGCTGCCGCCCAACGAGACGCCTGACCTGATAGCGCGCCTCGCCAGCCACTATCCTGACGCCTACTGCCTCAGCGACCGGACGCTGCCGCCGGTCGCCATCAAGACGGTGGGTTTTCCGGAGGAAGTCCCGAGCGGGACGGCAGCGCCGCGCGTGCCGGTCGTGCCGGAGCGCCAGGCCGCCGTGATCATGTTTACTTCGGGCTCGACCGGGCAGCCCGTGCCCTATCGCAAGACCTGGGGCAGCCTCGTGCGTACCGCGCAGGCGGAATGCGAAAGCCTTGGCCTGCATGCCTGGCCCGCGCTGGCCCTGCTCGGCACCGTGCCGCCGCAGCACGCGTTTGGCCTGGAATCCACCGTCATGATCGGAATGCGATGCGGCTATGCACTGCACGCCGGACGCCCGTTCTTTCCCGCCGATATCCGCGCGGAACTTTCCTCGTTGCCGCGTCCGCGCGGACTGGTCACGACCCCGGTGCATTTGCGCGTGCTTCTGGCCGAGACGGATGAGCTGCCGCCAGCCGATTTCCTGCTGTGCGCCACGGCGCCGTTGTCTCCGCAGCTGGCGGCCGCGGCCGAGGCGCGCTTCGGCGCGCCCCTGCACGAAATCTATGGGTGCACCGAGTCCGGCGGCATCGCCACCCGGCGCACCGTCGAAGCCGCGGAATGGCGCGCCTTGCGGGAGATCGTGCTGCGCTCGGACGGCCGGGGAACCTGGGTTAAAGGCGGTCCTGTCGATGCCGAAGTGCTGCTGGCCGATGTCATCGAGGTGCGGGAGCGTGGCGAATTCCTGCTGCACGGCCGTAGCGGGGACCTCGTCAACATCGCCGGCAAGCGCACATCGCTTGCTCACCTCAACTATCACCTCAACTCCATCGATGGCGTGCGCGATGGCGTCTTCGTCGCGCCCGAGGGGGAGGGCGAGGGCGTAGCGCGGCTGACGGCGTATGTCGTGGCGCCCGGCCTTACCAGTGAGAGCCTCATGAATACGCTGCGCCAGCGCATCGATGCCGCTTTTCTGCCCCGGCCGCTCCACCTCGTTGAAGCGTTGCCGCGCAACGCGACCGGAAAGCTGCCGCGCCAGGCGCTGGACGAGCTCGACGCCGGGCTGGCCAGGAAAACGGGGTAGCATTTGACTGCGGCAGTACACCCGTTTCCGCCCGATCATCCCGCCGCCCAGGGGCATTTTCCCGGCAATCCCGTCATCCCCGGCGCGCTGCTCCTCAGCGAAGTCGTGCACGCCATCGCGGCGGAGCTCGACGCCCATCCCCGGGCCGTGCACATCAAGGTCGCCAAGTTCCTGCGCCCGGTGCGTCCGGGCGAGGGGGTCGCAATCGAATTCTTCCACACCGGCCGCGGCGAGATCCGCTTTGATTGCGCGGTCGGGGGGGAGCCGGCGCTGACCGGACAGATCCGATGGAACGACATGCCGGCGGCGGGCTAGAGTACCACCCCGGTCCGGAGTGGGTTGCGCGGCCGGAGCGCAGCAACACGACCGCGATGCGGTTCATCGCCTGGGTTGCAAGACGCCTTGGCCGTCCCGTGGCGCGCCTGCTGCTGTATCCGATTTGCCTGTACTTTCTCGCCTTGTCGGCGCAGGCCCGTTTCGCGTCGCGCAAGTATCTTGCCAAGGTGCTCGGCCGGGTGCCGACCCTAGGCGATTCGTTCCGCCATTACCTGACCTTTGCCGCCACCATACTGGACCGCGTATACCTGATCGACGACCAGGTCGCGCGCTTCGATGTGCGCGTGCACGGCGCGGACATCGTCGACGAGATGATGACCGGCGGCGCGGGTTGCTTCCTCGTCGGGGCGCACCTCGGCAGTTTCGAGATCCTGCGCGCGGCAGGCAGGACGCGCGGCCTGCGCGTGAGCATGGTGATGTACGAGGAGAATGCCCGGAAACTGCGCTCGGTGCTCGCGGCCATCAATCCGGGCCTGCGGATGGAGATCATTGCGCTCGGCAAGGTCGATTCCATTCTGAAGGTGCAGGCGGCGCTCGCCCGGGGCGACATCGTCGGAATGCTGGGAGACAGGACAATCGGGGGCGAGAAGTCGGTGTCCTGCCCATTTCTCGGCGGGACGGCCGCGTTCCCCACCGGACCGCTGCGCATTGCCGCGATGCTGCGGCGCCCCGTCGCGCTGATGATCGGGCTCCACCGCGGCGGGAATCGCTACGACGTGCACTTCGAGCGCCTTGCCGATCCGAGCCGCCTCGACCGGGCGCAACGCGATTGCGCGATCGAGGAGTCGCTCAGGCATTACGCCGGCCGCCTCGAGCACTATTGCCGGCAGGCGCCGTACAACTGGTTCAATTTCTATGATTTCTGGAAGTAGCCGGGCGCCGCGCCGGATGCTGGCGGGGCTTCTCGGCGTGGCGGCCGCCGCCTGCGCCCCGTGCGCCACCGGCGCCGACTGGGGCCCGGAGCAGCTGATGCAGGTGCTCGGCGCGGTCAAGTCGTCGCAGGCCACCTTCGTCGAGCGCAAGCATGTGGCGATACTCAGTACGCCGCTGGAATCCAGCGGCAGGCTGGTGTACCAGGCGCCGGACAGGCTGGAAAAGCACACGGTCTCGCCGGTGCGGGAAAGCCTGGTGCTGGAGCGCAACGCGCTGACCTACTCGAACCCCGAGCGCAAGCAGCGGGGCACGCTGCGGCTGCAGGACCAGCCCGTGGTGTGGGCGTTCGTCGAGAGCATCCGCTCGACGCTTGCGGGCGACCTGGCAACGCTCTCCCGCTTCTACGAGGTGAAGCTCGGGGGCGGCGAGCGCCAATGGCGCCTCACGCTGAAGCCGAGCGACCCTCAGGTGCAGGAGGTGATAAGCGAAATCCGCATCGACGGCAGCCGCGACGTGATCACCCGCATCGAAACCCTCGAGACCGGGGGCGACCGCTCGGTGATGACGATCACGAGGGACAGTCCGTGAAAAACTATTGGAACCGCAGATAAACGCAGATAAACACAGATAATTCAAACCTCATGAGGCTGGCAGAACGGGCAGTCATCCGCGTCTATCTGCGTGTATCCGCGGCTGAGACGGTTGTTGAGTTTTAACATGAACTTCAACGTGTCACGGTGGGCGGTCGGCGCCTGGATGGTTTTCCTGCTGGCGTGTGCCGCCGTCATCGCCCGGACGACATTCACCGCCGATGTCTCCGCGTTCCTGCCGCGCTCTCCGACGCAGTCGCAGGAAATCCTGGTGGAACAGCTGCGCGACGGCGTGGTATCGCGCCTCATGCTGATCGGCATCGAAGGCGCGCCACCGGAGTCGCTGGCGCAACTCAGCAAGCGGCTGGCCGCGGAGTTGCGCCGGGAGGATGCCTTTGCCCTGGTGGAGAACGGCGCGGACGCGGTATCGGCACGGGACCGCGATTTTCTCCGGCGCAACCGCTATCTGCTGAGTCCGGCCGTCGTCCCCGAGCGGTTTACGGCCGGCGGGCTGCGCGCGCGCCTGGAGGAGAACCTGCAACTGCTCGGCTCTCCCGCCGGCATGCTGGTGCGGCGCACGCTGCCTCATGATCCGACCAGCGAGCTGCTGTATCTCGCCGAGTCGCTCGCGGGGCAGGCGGGACCCGCGGTGCGCGACGGCGTCTGGTTTTCCGGCGACGGCGCGCGGACCCTGCTCGTCGCCCAGACGAGCGCTGCCGGCTACGATATCGACGCGCAGGAGGGGGCGTTACAGCGGGCGCAGGACGCCTTTGCGCGGGCGGACGCGGGCGGTGCCAGGCTGCTCGTGGCCGGGCCCGGGGTCTTCTCCGTCAAGACCCGGGCGGCCATCAAGGGCGATGCGTGGCGGCTCTCGGCGATCGCTACGGTGCTTGTCGCGGTCCTGTTGCTGGCGCTCTACCGTTCTCCACGGCTGCTCGGGCTCGGGCTGCTGCCGGTGGCGAGCGGGGCGCTTGCCGGGGTCGCGGCGGTCAGCCTGGGATTCGGCACGGTGCACGGCATCACCCTCGGCTTCGGAGTCACGCTCATCGGCGAGGGCGTGGACTATGCGATCTACCTGTTCACGCAGACCGCGCCCGGGACGGCGCCCGGGAGCGCGCTCGACAGGATCTGGCCCACGCTCCGGCTCGGCGTGCTGACTTCGATCTGCGGCTTCAGCGCGATGCTGTTTTCGGGCTTTACCGCGCTCGCCCAGCTGGGATTGTTTTCCATCACCGGTCTCGTCGTCGCGGCGTCTGTCACGCGCTGGGTGGTGCCCGGCCTGATGCCGGCGGGATTCGGCGCGACCACGGTGGCGGCTTTTGCTCCGGGTGCGATGGCAGCGGTGCAACGGGCACCGGTGCTGCGCACGCCGCTCCTGATCACGGTGGCGATTGCCTTTACGGCCCTGGTCATGCAGCGCGAGCCGCTGTGGAGCGACGACCTGGCGAGCCTGAGCGCCGTTCCGCGCGCCGAGCAGTTGCTCGACCAGCAATTGCGCCGGGACATCGGCGCTCCCGACGTGCGCTATCTCGTGGTGGTCACCGCCGGCGACCAGGAAGCCGTGCTGCAGGCGGCGGAAGCCGCGGGCACGAGCCTGCGCGATGCGGCCGCGCGCGGCCTGCTGGAAGGATACGAATCGCCGGCCGCGTGGCTTCCCAGCCGGCAGGCGCAGCGGGCGCGCCAGGCGGCGCTGCCGGCGACGCCGGTGCTGCGCGCGAACCTGGAGCGGGCGCTGCAGGGCTTGCCGTACCGGCCCGGCGTATTCGAGCCCTTCCTCGCGGATATCGCGGCGGCGAAAGCGCAGCCGCTGGTCGAGCGCAGCAGCCTCGACGGCACCCGCCTCGCGCTCAAGGTGGATTCGCTGCTCGTGAAGCGGGAGCGCGGCTGGACCGCGATGCTGCCGCTGCGGGGCGTATCCGACGCGGAGGGCGTGGCGCGCAGCCTCGCCGTTCCATCCGGCGCGCAAGTGGTCTTCCTCGATCTGAAGCGCGAGTCCGATACCCTCTACCGCGCCTATCGCGGAGAGGCGCTGGCCCATTCGCTGCTGGGCGCTGCGGCGATCGTCGTGCTCCTCCTTGCCGCCCTCCGCTCGCCGCGGCGGGTGTTCGACGTGCTCGCGCCGCTCGCCGCGGCGGTCATCGTCACCGCTTGCGTGCTGGCGCTCACGGGCCACAAGCTCTCCATTTTCCACCTGGTAGGCTTGCTGCTGGTGGTGGCGGTGGGATCCAATTACTCGCTGTTCTTCGACCGGCAGGCGCCGTCCGGCGTGGAGCGCAGCCGCACCGTCGTGTCGTTGCTGTTCGCCGCGGTGACGACCGTCATCGGATTCGGCCTGCTGGCGTTCTCGAGCGTGCCGGTCCTGAACGCGATCGGCCTGACGGTGGGAATGGGAGCGATCCAGGCGCTCGTGTTTTCCGCGATCCTCGCCCGCTCCGTAGAGCCCAAGCAACCGCAGATGAACGCCGATGAACGCCGATAGGATTGCGCGGTGGCGGCCCGCGCCAGCCATCCGGCTGTCCGTCGTGGTGCACGTCGCCGCGCTCTTCGCGTTCGCCATCCAGCCGGAGCTGTGGCCATGGGCACTGGGCGCGGTCGTGGCCAACCACCTGCTGCTGAGTTGCGCGGTGCTGTGGCCGCGCGGGCGCGCGCTGGGCCCCAACCTCACGCGGCTGCCGGCGGCGGCGGTCGAGCGTCGCGAGGTCAGCCTCAACTTCGACGATGGGCCGGACCCGGACGTGACGCCGCGGGTGCTCGATCTGCTCGACCGCCACCAGGCCAAGGCGAGCTTTTTCTGCGTCGGCGAAAGGGCCGCCGCGCACCCCGAAATCGTGAGGGAGATCGCGCGCCGCGGCCACAGCGTGGAGAACCACAGCCAGCGCCACCCGAACGCATTTGCGTTCTACGGCCCGGGAGGCCTGCGGCGGGAGGTGGACGCGGCGCAGTCCGTCATTGCCCGCATCACCGGCCGCTCGCCCGGTTTCTTCCGCGCGCCGGCGGGCTTCCGCAGCCCGTTCCTCGATCCCGTCCTCGCCGGACTCGGCTTGCGCTACGTCTCGTGGACGCGGCGCGGCTTCGACACCGTCGACGGCAACGCGGCCGCGGTCCTCAGGCGGCTGGCCCGCGGGCTGGCCGCCGGCGACGTCCTGCTGCTGCACGACGGCGGGCGCGCACGCACGGCGGAAGGCGAACCGGTGGTATTGGCAGTGCTGCCCGGCCTGCTGGAACGGCTGTCGGCGGCCGGCTTGAAGTCCGTGCCCCTGCCGGTTGCGTGTCGTGGTGAACCGGCAGTTTGAGCCGCTGCTGCGCGCGGCGAGCCGCCCCTTCCTGAGGAGTGGCATTTACCCCTGGCAGTTTGCGCGGTGGAAGCTACGCCTGGATCCGGTTTTCGTTTCGTTGATGCAAAAGGGCTACCTTCCCGACCGTGGCCGCCTGGTGGACGTGGGCTGCGGCCAGGGCGTGCTGCTGGCGCTGCTGATCGCCGCCCGGGAGCAGTATCGGCGCGGCGAGTGGCCGTCGGGGTGGGCGCCACCGCCCTTGGATCTCGAGCTGCAGGGGCTGGAGCGGCGGAGGGACCGGGTGTGGGTGGCGCACCGCGCGCTACGCGACAGCGCGCAGGTGGAGCGGTGCGACGTGCGGGAGACGGCACTTCCGCGGTGCTCGGTGATCGCCCTGCTGGACTTGCTGCTCTACCTGGAGCCGGACGATCAGCTGCGCCTGCTCGAAAAGGCCGCGGCCGCGCTGGATTCCGGCGGGGTGCTGTTGTTGCGCGAAGCGGATTCCGCGGCCGGCTTTGCCTACCAGCTCACCCGGTGGACCGCCCGGCTGAGCGCCCTGGGAACAGGCGGACTCTGGCCGAAGATCCATTGCCGCAGTGCCGCCGAATGGGCGAGCCTGCTCGAAGCGGTCGGGTTCTCCGTCGCAGCCGCCGAGCCCATGAGCGCGGGCACGCCGTTCGCGAACGTCCTGTTTGTCTGCAAGAAGCGTGACAAGTGATAGGTGATAAGTGATAGGAGGTCTTCCCGGCTGCGCCGGGGTGTTTTCAAGCTGAAGTGACGCTTATCACCTATCACCTATCACTTATCACTATGTTCTAATGGCGTTAATGCAGCCGCTCGCCATCAGCCGCTACTCCATCGTGAATTGCCTGGGAGCGGGATCGCAGGCGGTATTCGATGCCCTGTGCGAGAAGCGTTCGGGGCTCGCCCCGTGCGATTTCGCCGATGTGGACACGTGGGTCGGGCGGGTTCCGGGACTGGAAAGCGCCCGCGTACGGCCCGATCTGGGCGCCAGCGACTGCCGCAACAACCGGCTGGCGCAACTCGGGCTGGAGCTCGATGATTTTGCCGGCGCCGTCGCGGTGGCCCGCGCTCGCTATGGCGCCGCACGCATCGGCGTTTTCGTGGGGACGAGCACTTCGGGCATCCTGGAAACGGAGCTCGCTTACCGTCGCCGCGACCCGCGGACCGGCGCGTTGCCGCCGGATTTCCGCTACACCGAGACGCACAACACGTACTCGCTGGGGGATTTCGTGCGGCGCTACCTCGGGCTGCGGGGACCCGCTTTCGTGGTGTCCGCGGCGTGCTCCTCGACCGCCAAGGTGTTCGGCAACGCGGCACGCATGATCGCGCTGGACGTCTGCGATGCCGCGGTCGTAGGCGGCGTCGACTCGCTGTGCCTCACCACGCTCTGCGGCTTTCGCTCGCTGGAGCTGACCTCGCGCGGCCCGTGCCGGCCCTTCGACGCCGAACGCGACGGCATCTCGATCGGTGAAGGCGCCGGCTTCGCGCTGCTGGAGCGAACGAACGGCCGGGCGGACGAAGCGGCGCTGCTGCTCGGCATCGGGGAGAGCAGCGACGCCCATCACATGTCCACGCCGCACCCGGAGGGCCTGGGCGCGAGGCTCGCGATGCAGCGGGCGCTCGATTCGGCCGGGCTCGCCCCCGCCGATATCGACTATATCAATCTACACGGCACTGCTTCCCGCACCAACGACGCGTCGGAGGATCGCGCCGTCACGAGCCTCTTCGACGGGACGACGCCGTGCAGCTCCACCAAGGGCGCAACCGGGCATCTGCTCGGGGCGGCCGGCATCACCGAAGCCGTCATCTCGCTGCTCGCGATCGAGCACGATCTCATGCCGGGAAGCGCGAACACCCGCACCGTGGATGCCGAGCTGAAGAGCAACTACCTGCTCGCCAACCGGGAGGCCCGGGTGGACCGGGTGCTGAGCAACTCGTTCGGCTTCGGCGGCAGCAACTGCAGCCTGGTGCTGGGGGCGGCCCGCTGATGCGCGCGTACGTCGAAGGCGTGGGCCTGATAGGTCCGGGATTGACCGGCTGGCCCGCAGGCAGCGCCGTGCTGGCGGGGAGAGTGGATTACCGTTTTGCTCCCACGGCGATACCCGCAAGCGAGCTGCTGCCTCCCGCCGAGCGGCGCCGCACCGGGATCCCGGTCAAGCTGGCGCTCGCGGCGGGAGCGGAAGCTTTCGCGGGCGCACGGTGCGACGCGGCGGCGACGGCGACCGTGTTCGCGTCCTCGGCCGGCGATTGCGACAACCTGCACCAGATGTGCGAGGCGCTCGCTACACCGGAACGCCAGGTATCGCCGACGCGATTTCACAACTCGGTGCACAACGCCGCGGCCGGGTACTGGAGCATTGCGATGCGATCCCGCTCGTCTTCGACGAGCCTCTGTTGTCACGACAACAGCGTGGCCGCTGGGCTGCTGGAGGCCGCCTGCCAGGTCGCGTCGGGCGGCGGGCCGGTTGCACTCATCGCCTATGACCATCCCTATCCCGAGCCGCTGAATGCCGCGCGCCCGGTTGGCGCGAGCTTCGGCATGGCGCTGCTGCTGGCGCCGCAGCCGTCGGACCGCGCCGTCGCCCGGATCGACGTCGTGTTTCTGCCGGAGCGGGCCGCAGCCACCCCAATGGCCGATGCCGGCCTCGAGGCGCTGCGGCGCGGCGTGCCGGCAGCGCGCAGCCTGTCGCTGCTCTCGGCGCTCGCGCGCGGCTCGGGCGGGACGGTGATCCTCGATTACGTCGAGGGCACGCACCTGCGCGTGGCGCTGGCGCCATGCGCCTGAGCCGCGCGGAAATCGCGGAGTTGATTCCGCACGCCGGCGCCATGTGCCTTCTGGACGGGGTCCTGGACTGGGACGCGAGCCACATCCGGTGCATGAGCCGCAGCCACCGTGACGCCGGCAACCCGCTGCGCGTGGACGGCCACCTGCCGGCGCTGTGCGGCGTCGAATACGCTGCGCAGGCCATGGCCGTGCACGGCGGCCTGGCCGGAGCCACCCGCGGCAAGCCGCGCGCGGGCTACCTGGCAAGCTTGCGTGACGTAGCGTGCCGCAGGGGCCGGCTCGACGATCTCGATGGCGACCTGATCGTCGAGGCCGAGCAGGAGGCGGCCGACGGGACCCGCGTTATCTACAGCTTCACGTTGCGCGTGGGGGCCGTCGAAGTGCTGAGCGGGCGCGCCGCGGTCGTGCTCGACGCAAATGCGACGCCGATGAACGCCGATGAACGCCGATAGAAAGAAAGGAAGCGCGAACGGCATGAAAAGGGCGCTGGTGACCGGCGGCAGCGGCGGCATCGGGGCGGCGATCTGCCGGCGGCTCGCCGCCGACGGCCTGCACGTCATCGTGCACGCCAACAGCCGGCTGGAGCAGGCGCAGCAACTGGCCGCGGAGATCGCCGGCGGCGGCGGCTCGGCGGTGGCGGCGCGGTTCGACGTGGCCGATCGCGCCGCGACCGGAGCAGCGCTGGAGCAGCTGCTGGAGGGCGGGCCGATCCAGGTCGTCGTCAACAATGCCGGGATACACGACGATGCCGTGATGCCCGCGATGAAGCCGGCACAATGGTCGCGTGTGATCGACGTGTCGCTGAACGGCTTCTTCAACGTGACGCAGCCCCTGCTGATGCCGATGATCCGCACGCGCTGGGGCCGCATCATCAATATCTCGTCCGTCGCCGGCATCACCGGCAATCGCGGTCAGACCAACTACGCCGCGGCGAAGGCGGGCCTGCACGGCGCCACCAAGTCGCTCGCGCTCGAAGTCGCGAGCCGTGGGGTGACCGTGAATGCCGTGGCTCCCGGGATCATCGCTACCAGCATGAGCGAGGGCGCGTTCACGACCGAGGTGATCGAGCGGCTGGTGCCGATGCAGCGCGCCGGGACGCCGGAGGAGGTTGCCGCGGTGGTGGGGTTCCTCGCCTCCGAGCAGGCGAGCTACATCTCCGGCCAGATCATCGCGGTGAACGGCGGCATGATCTAGGAAAGTGTGCAGTTTGCAGTGGGCAGTGTGCAGTTAACTGCCAACTGATCACTGTCCACTGTCCACTGCTTCATCGGTCTGCGAGGCGCCGATGAAGCAATAGAGGGAGCCGGAGCAGGGATTCCAGGATCAGGCGGACGTGCATCCAGGTCAGGAGTACGTTGTCGCGCAGGTAGTTGAAGTGCGACACGCCACCTTCCTCGGGGAGGAAGTACCTGACCGGGGCCGGGAGACAGATCGGGCGCACGCCGCGCCAGCACAACCGCACCGCCGCTTCCGCGTCGAAATCGAAGCCGCGCATCCACGGCTGCTGCTCCATGATTTCGCGCAACGGCGCGATGGGATAGACGCGGAACCCGAAGAGGGAATCGCCGATGCCCGCGCCGAGCGTCTCCAGGTCCGCGCACCAGTTCGACAGCTTGCGGCCGTGCACGCGCACGCGCGGCGCGCTGGCGTCGAATAGCGGCTGGCCCAGTATCAGGGCGTCGGGATTCGCGGCGGAAGCCGCCATGAACTCCCGGATCTTGTGCGTGGGATGCTGCCCGTCGGCGTCCATGGTCATTGCATGGGTATACCCCGCGGCCCCGGCCGCGCGCAGCCCGTGCAGGATGGCCGCGCCCTTGCCGCGGTTGTGCGGCTGGGCGAGCACCCGGATCGCCGGGTCGTCGCGCGCCAGCGCCTGCAGCGCTTCGAGGGTTCCGTCCGTGCTGCCGTCCACGACAACCCACACCGGCTGCCAGATCTGCCGGACGTCCCATACCGTTTGCAATACCTTCCCGCCTGTGTTGTAGGTCGGAATGAGAATGAGATGGGTGCGTGACACGTTTTCCATTCTTACAACCGTTAGCTGATGTAGGGGAGCACGAGGGGAGTATCCCCTCGTTGCCACCTTACAACCGTTAGCTGATGCGGGGGAGCACGCGGGGAGTATCCCCTCGTTGCCATCCCCTATCTGGGGGCCTCAACCTTCGTCTTCGATTCCCCGATTATCCATGCGGCCGCGATACCCGCCGCGAAATAGTGCCTGGTTTTCACAAGCGGGCTCTCGACGAAAACCGTGCTGTTCAGCGTGTCCCATCGGGCGAACCCGCCGATCCAGAACCCGGGAAAGCGCTTGCTGAGCGCCGCGATCACCTGGCTTCCGGCATAGCCCCCGGACGGATTGTACGCGGGCCGGGCCGAAGTGGAGAAGGCCGGGTCGACCGCGTAGTAATACTGGTTGTAACGGCGGTCGGAGAACAGCACGCCGCCGAGCACCCCGAGCTTCCACCCGGCCTGGCCCAGCGGGTCGCGGACGTCCACGTTGATGTTGGGCTGGAAGACCCAGCCCGCGAAATCCACGTACGAGAGGTCCGTCGCAAACGCAGCGCGCACCGGCAGGCGCAACTCCACTTCCGTGCGGCGGTCAACCGACCGGTGCAGCGAGAGATTGAGCGACGGGCCGATTTCCACGACGGGATCCAGGTCCGGCATGCCGCGCCGCGCGTCGTTATCGCTGCTGTCGACGGGCGGTTGCGCGTTGACGCTGACGTCGAGCTCGGCCCTCTCGGTCTTGAAGAACAGGCCGCGCACGCGGCGCTCGTCCGCTTTCAGGAACTCGCCGCGGTATACGAGGTAGGGGAATGGCAGCACCCAGACTCGGCCCTGATCCGCGCCCCGGTAGTCCGGGAGGCTGACGACGGCGGCGCCGGCGCCCGCCTCCCAAAGCGGCAAGGGCTCGGCGCGCGCGCCACCCGGCACCGGCTGGAGCAGGATTACCGCGAGGATTGCCGCGCGGAGCAGGCCGGGTGCCAGAGCGGCCGGGCGGCCCGGCAAGGTCACTGTTTCGGGTATCAGGCGGGAGTCGTTTCGATGCCCGGCTCGTGCGTTGCCCGCTTGCGCTTTCTCCACGCTGCCCAGCTCTCGCGCATGTCGCGGACGCTGAACAAGTAGTAGAGCCCCTTGAGCGCCAGCAGCCTCGCGGCGAGGCCCGCGCGGAACGCGACGTTCCCGGCCAGCACCGCCAGCAGCGCGTCCCGCAGCTGGAACTGGTTGCCCGGGTTCATGAAGATGTCGCGCAATCCGGGAGTCATGATGCGATGGATGAACCACGAGTAAACCCGCAGGCCGCGGCGCACGCGCGCGTCGTAGGCCTTCAGCGCGCGCCGCGCCCGGCCTGGATGGTCGAGGCAGGCTTCGACGGTATCGGCCCCGGCGAACCCGCTTTGCATCGCGAGCAGCACCCCGGTCGAAAAGATGGGGTCGATGAAGGCGAACGCGTCTCCCACCATGATGTAGCCGTCGCCCGCCGCGCGGCTGGTGGCGTAGGAATAGTTGCCGGTGGCCGTGACGCCCGAGACCAGCCGGGCGTCGCGCAGCCGCCCGGCCAGCGCCGGAGCGAGCGCGATCGTGTTCAGCAGGAACTGCTCGGGGCTCGTCTTGCGCGACCTCATGTAGTAGGGGAAGCACACCGCGCCGACGCTGGTGGCGCCGTCGGAGAGCGGTATGAACCAGAACCAGCCGTGCTCGAACCAGAACAGGGTGATGTTGCCTTCGGCCTTGCCGGGCAGCCGCTGCGCGCCCACGAAGTGGCCGTAGATCGCCGCGGTATTGTTCTTCGGGTCGCGCTCCTTGGCCTCGAGCCGGTTCCCGAGAAACGTGTCGCGACCCGATGCATCGGCCACGAACCGGGCGCGCCATGCCCGCTCGCGACCGGATTCCTCGCGCGCGCTCACCACGGCGCCATCGCGCTCGAATTCGACCCCTGTCACGCGGCAGCCTTCCAGGGTCCGCGCCCCTTTGCGGGCGGCGTTGCGGAACAGTATTTCGTCGAATTCCGAGCGCCGCACCTGGTACGTGGAGGGAAAAGGGTTTCCGATCGCATTGACGAATTCGAACATCACCGACTTGTCATGCAGGGGCGAGACGAATTCCGCTCCGTACTTGGGCATCCCGATGGCTTCGATCTCCCTGCCGACCCCGAGCCGCTCGAACAGCGGCATGTTGAAGGGCAGGAGCGACTCCCCGATATGAAACCGCGGGTGGCGGGATTTTTCGAGCAGCACGACGTCGCGGCCGCGCTGCGCGAGCAGCGCGGATATCGTCGAGCCGGCGGGGCCGCCGCCGATCACCAGCACGTCGCAGTGGGATACGGCCATGAGCTTGGACGCTCGATGGTCCATTATAGTGCCGTTGGGCTACACTGCGCCGCCCCGATGATCATTCACGCGACCGTCACCATCACCGGCGACAAGCCGTTGCTCGGCGCCTGCGAGGCGCGCCTGCGCCGTCTCCTGTCCGCGCAGTTCCTGAAGGACGAGGTGACGGAGCACCACGGAGAGCGGGCCCTGTGCTACGACCTCAAGGTGGAAGGCGGCATCCCCTTTCCCGTGTTCGCGCAGGCCTCCCAGGAATTCCCCGCCCTCGAGTTCGCCGCAGAATGGGTCAACGTCGCGGCGGGGGAGAAGGGGGCCGCCACCATCGTCAACGGGCGGGTCTCCGCGCAGACGCAGGACCGGATCGCGGTGCAGAGCAGCGGCGAGCATCCCGTCTACGTGGAAGTCGCGCCGAACGGGCGCCTGGTGCTGGCGCTCACGCTGCTGCGCGTGGCGCAGGGCGAATGGCGCGGCTACGCGCTCACGGCGGAACGCGACGCCTTGGTGCGCGCGCTACGCGGGCCGGGCCCGGAAGCCGTGGAGCTCTATGCGACGGAGGGCGGTCCGGAATGGGCCTGCGTCTGGCGCGGAAAGGCGCCGGACATGGAGGCAGGGCGGGAAGCGTTGACACCGCCGATCGCGATCGATGACACGGTCTTCCGCGAGCTCGACCAGGTGGCGCGGGGCTTCGTCGCCGACTGGATCTGGCTCGCCTCCGCGCCGCACGAGGAGATCGCCATCGAGCGCGAGCGCTATGCGCGCAGCGGATTCGAAGTCGCCGAGGCCAACGTGCGGTCGGCGCGGCTCCACCGCTTGCGCGCCGATGTCGGCGACGGCGAGCCGTTGGTGCATTCCACGCTCGGCGCCGAGGACGTCTGGGTGAAGGATTTCGTTCTCGCGACCTGGGCGCGCGAGAACTAGAAGTGGACAGTTTGCAGTGGGCAGTTTGCAGTTACTGCCAACTGATTACTGCCAACTGTCAACTTGTTATTCGGGAACGAGCCAATCCACGCGAGCGCCGCCCGCCCCCGCCGGCGACAGCGCGCGCCACAGCCAGTCCAGCAGCGCGCGGGCGTCCGCATCGAATCGCCATGGAGGATTGGCCACCAGCATGCCGCA
>JBIOVQ010000085.1:0-2407 GCA_044867805.1 Burkholderiales bacterium
TGCCGGCCACGAGATTTTCCAGCGCCCAGGCGAAGTGCTGGGGGTCGATGCGCGCCATCGTCGAGCACATGCACACGGTCGGTGCCATGAACTGCACCAGTTTCCCCTGGGACTTGTATTGTTCTGAAATGCGGTTCACCAGATTGAGCTCGGTGCCGACCAGCCAGCGCGTGCCCGGCGAGCTCGCGGCGATGGTCTTGATGATGAAGTCGGTCGAGCCGACATAGTCGGACAGCTTGCACACGTCGAACCGGCACTCGGGGTGCGAGATCACCATGCCGGCGGGATTCTTCTCGCGCCAGCGCAGCACGTGCTGCGGCTGGAACATCTGGTGCACCGAGCAATGCCCCTTCCACAGCAGGACCTTCGCCATCTTGATCTGCTGCGGGGTCAGCCCGCCCATCTCCTCGTCGGGGTCCCACACCAGCATTTCCGCGAGCGGGATGTTCATCAGGTAGCCGGTCCAGCGCCCGAGGTGCTGGTCCGGGAAGAACAGGACCTTCTCGCGCCGCTTGAAGGACCATTCGAGGATGCCGCGCGCGTTGGACGACGTGCACACGATGCCGCCGTGCTCGCCGCAGAACGCCTTCAAGTCCGCGGCGGAATTGATGTAGGTCACGGGCGTGACATGCTGGTCCGGATCGAGCACGGTGGCGAGCTCGCGCCAGGCGCGCTCGACCTTGGCAAGATTCGCCATGTCCGCCATCGAGCAGCCGGCCCCGAGGTCGGGCAGTATCGTGACCTGCCCGGGCTTGGACAGGATATCGGCGACTTCGGCCATGAAGTGCACGCCGCAGAACACGATGTACTGGGCGTCGGTCCGGGCGGCGAGCTTGGAAAGCTGCAGGGAATCGCCGGTCAGGTCGGCGTGCTTGTAGACCTCGGGGCGCTGGTAATGGTGTCCGAGGATGACCGCGCTCTGGCCGAGGCTCCGGCGCGCGGCGCGGACGCGCTCGTCGCAGGCCTCGTCGGCGAGCGGCTTGTAGCGGTCGAATGCAATCGTTGCGACTTCCAACTTTTGCGCCTTTTCAACAAGTTCCATGGATCATTATATATGACACCCGTTTGCGGCATGAGTGCCGCAAATTTCGCGGAAGTCCGTATTTTGGGCGGGGTTTTTAGCCGCCGCGCCGCGCGCGCTGCGGCAGCTCGCGCAGCGCTTCCGCGTTGCTCCACGAAAAAACCCGCTCCGCCGCCTCGCGCCACGGCAGCCATTCGTAGCGCAAGTGCTCCTTCGGCTGGAGCGCGACCGCGAGCGCGCGCGGCACCTCCAGGCTGAACACATGCTCCGTATTGTGCGTCACGCCGGGCGCGTAGCGGCTGCGCCAGTGCTGGAAGATCTCGAAGCGGTTCTGCTTGTGCCAGTCGTCGAGCCCGTAGCGGGCGGCATCCAGGCCGGTTTCCTCACGCAGCTCGCGCACGGCAGTGTCGCGCAAGGTCTCACCCTCGTTCTGGCTGCCGGTCACGGATTGCCAGAAGCCCGGATGGTCGGCGCGTTCCAGCAGCAGCACCTCGAGCGCCGGCGTGTGCACCACCACCAGTACCGACACCGGGAGCTTGTAGGCCATGAAAGGCGTCAAGACGCAACCGCAGATAAACGCAGATAAACGCGGATGAACTGTAGCGTTTGATGCCTCATTCTCTGTGTTCTCTGTGCTCTCTGTGGCTGAATCGGGGTTGGTCTTATCTGTGTATATCTGCGTGTATCTGCGGTTCCATCTGTCCTTTAGCGCAGGGGGCGCAGCGCGAGGCCGCGCGCGCTGTCGCGATCGACCGCCACGATGAAGATCCGGCCGGTACTTCTCCAGTATCTGGCCGCGTCTTCCAGGATTTCAAGGGCTGTCGCCAGCGCTTCCGGCGCGCGCCGCGCCAGCTCCGGCCCGCGGCGCCAGTGGACGACCGCGCCGGGCGTCCCGCTGCCCGCCAGCTCGCGCATGGATTCGTGCAGTGCGTCCCAGTTGCTCCCGAAATGGGCCGGCAGCGCGAACACATCCGCGCAGCGCCGGAGCAGCGCCGGGCGGTCGGCAACCCCCTTCAAGTCAAGGTCATACCAGGCGATGCCCGCCCGCCTCGCCGCCGCGCGCAGCGGGCCCGTAAGCCGCGGGGCGGCATACACGCCGGAAGGGAGGGAACGGAATAGCCGGTCGTATCTCATCAGCCAAATGCGTGATTCGTGATTTGTGATTCGTGAGTCGACTCGTTCAACCGTTGGTCCGCCACTCGGCGGAAGAACAACCAAATCGAATCACGATTCACGAATCACGATTCACGGTTCTTTGACGCGTCGAAAGCTTTGGTAGTGATCGTCCGTGTAGTACAGCTCGTCGCCGCGGCCCGCGACGATACGCCGCGCGCCACGGCCCTTCGCGCCCGGCGTCCTGACCGTGTATTCGCGATAGTAGCCGCG
>JBIOVQ010000086.1:0-7926 GCA_044867805.1 Burkholderiales bacterium
TTCGGCACCCACTTCTTCAATGCCGCGGGCGGCGGCGACCCGGTGATGTTCCAGCACATCTTCTGGTTCTTCGGCCATCCCGAGGTCTACATCATGATTCTCCCGGGATTCGGCATCGTGTCGCAGGTCGTCCCGACTTTCTCGCGCAAGCCGCTGTTCGGCTATTCCTCGATGGTCTACGCCACGGCGTCGATCGCGATCCTCTCTTTCATCGTGTGGGCGCACCACATGTTCACCGTCGGGATGCCCGCCGCGGCGCAGCTCTTCTTCATGTACGCGACCATGCTGATCGCGGTGCCGACCGGCGTGAAGGTGTTCAACTGGATCGCCACCATGTGGAAGGGCTCGCTGACCTTCGAGACGCCGATGCTGTTCGCCTGCGGCTTCATTTTCGTGTTCTCGATGGGCGGCTTCACCGGCCTGGTGCTGGCGATCACGCCGGTCGACATCCAGCTGCAGGACACCTACTACGTGGTGGCGCATTTCCACTACGTGCTGGTGGCGGGCTCGCTGTTCTCGCTCTTCGCCGGCGTCTACTACTGGATGCCGAAGTGGACCGGGCACATGTACAACGAGACGCTCGGCAAGTGGCACTTCTGGCTGTCGATGATCTTCTTCAACGTCACGTTCTTCCCGATGCACTTCACCGGGCTCGCGGGGCTCCCGCGCCGCGTGCCGGACTACAACCTGCAGTTCGCGGACTTCAACCTGATCTCCTCGATCGGGGCGTTCGGCTTCGGGCTGGCGCAGCTGATCCTGGTCTACGTGGTCGTGCAGTGCGTGAGGGGCGGGGCCAAGGCGACCGACAAGGTGTGGGAAGGCGCGCAGGGGCTGGAGTGGACACTGCCCTCGCCGCCGCCGTACCACACCTTCGAGACCCCGCCGGCCGTGAAGTAAGGCTGCGCGTTTGGATTCCGCGTTGAGCAGCAACGCCAAGACCGCCCTCGTGCTCGCGTCCATCGCGCTCGCGTTCTTCGTCGGGGTCATGATCCGGCACTGGCAATGGTAAGCAACGCCCAGGCCAACCAGCAGACGCTGGTCAAGCTCCTCGTCGTCGCCACGGCGATGTTCGGCTTCGGCTTCGCGCTGGTGCCGTTCTACCGGGCGCTGTGCGACGCGCTGGGCCTGAACAGCGTGGTAAAGGCCGACGTCGCCGCCAACACCCAGGTGGATACGGGGCGCTCTGTCACGATCGAGTTCGACACCAACCTGCGGAGCAACCTGCCGTGGACCTTCACGGCGGTGGAGAAGAGCGTGCGCATTCATCCCGGCGCGTTGACGCAGGTGACATTCGAGGTGCGCAACGGCTCGGACCGGCCGGTCACCGGGCAGGCGATCCCGAGCTTCGGGCCGCAGCTCGCCGGGCGCTATTTCAGGAAGCTCGATTGCTTCTGCTTCACCCAGCAGACGCTGGCCCCGGGGGAAGTCAGGCGCATGCCCGTCGTGTTCGTGATCGAGCCGGCGCTGCCGCGGGACGTGAATACGGTGACGCTGTCCTACACCTTCTTCGAGGTGGAGGGCAAGCACGGGAAGGACAGTTGATGCAGATGGCGCTGGAACCGCAATCCCCGCCCAAGGCGACGCCGTTGCAGGTGGCGAAAGCAGTGCTGTCCGCGTTCGTCGGCATCCGCAAGGGCGCGGCGCACGAGCGGGACGCGGTCACGATCACGCCGGTGCAGGCGATTGTGGCGGGCGTGATCGGCGCTGCGATCTTCGTATTGAGCCTGGTGATGCTGGTTCGCTACATCACCGGTTGAGAGGGAGATTTACAGAATGTTGAACCCATCGGCACGCTACTTCATCCCGGACCCTTCGACCTGGCCGATTACCGGATCCATCGCGCTGCTTTGCATGGCTTCCGGGGCGGCCTCCTGGTTCAACGGCTGGTCGCCCGGCAAGTTCGTGCTGCTCGCCGGCTTCGCGATCCTCGCCTACATGCTGGTCGGCTGGTTCCACACCGTCTCGCACGAGAGCGAGGGCGGCAAGTACAACAAGCAGGTGGACGTGTCGTTCCGCTGGGGCATGAGCTGGTTCATCTTCTCCGAGGTGATGTTCTTCGGCGCCTTCTTCGGGGCCCTGTTCTACATGCGGGTGCTGTCGGTGCCCTGGCTGGGCGACCTCGAGCACAAGCTGATCTGGCCCGATTTCAGCGCCACCTGGCCGGTCACGGGGCCCGGCTTGAAGGACCCGTTCACGCCGATGGGCGCGTGGGGCATCCCGGCGATCAACACGCTGCTGTTGCTGTCCTCGGGCGTCACGGTGACCCTCGCGCACTGGGCGCTCATCCGCAACGACCGCACCAAGCTCATCGCCTGGATGTTCGCGACCATCGGCCTGGGCCTCACCTTCCTGGGCTGCCAGATCTACGAGTACGGGCACGCCTACAGCGAGCTGAACCTCAAGCTCACCACCGGCGCCTACGGGGCGACGTTCTTCATGCTGACCGGCTTCCACGGCTTCCACGTGACCATCGGCTGCATCATGCTCACGACGATCCTGTTCCGCTGCGTCGCCGGGCATTTCAGGCCGGACCACCATTTCGGCTTCGAGGGCGTGGCCTGGTACTGGCACTTCGTCGACGTGGTGTGGGTCGGGCTCTTCATTTTCGTCTACATGCTATAAGCCGAGAACAAGAAACCCCAAGAACAACGCACCACAAGGCGCATCAAGAATAAAGGGACATACCCAGCAGGGAGACGAGCGCCGCGCCACGAGCGCGGCTTTTTTTTAGGACCTGTATCGAACTGATATATAGGGGAGGATGAGGGGAGTATCCCCTCATAGCTGACTTTATCGAACTGATGTAGTGGAGCATGAGGGGAGTATCCCCTCATGGCGCTCCCAGGCTACCGCAACTTGTCCGTGATTACGCCGGTATAGATGCCCAGCATCAGCAGCGCGAACAGTATCACTGAAAGCGTGACGCGGACGGTGAGCGCCTTCACCGTGCGGGTGCCCTGTCCGCGGTCGCGGACGAGGAAGTAGAGCGCGGAAAAGAGGCTGCCGACGATGAAGACGAGAAACAGGACGACGATGATCTTCATTGTGGCAGCCGCAGGCGATCGAGTGTAGCTCACGCATCCAACGCTTGCCACTGTGCCATTCAACTACCACTTCCAGCCTCGCCTCGTCACCACCCTCGCCGCCGGCGCGGGCCTGGCGCTGGCACTCGCCGCGGCGCAGTGGCAGCTCAACCGCGCACACGAGAAGGAAGGACTGGCGGCCAGGCTCGAATCGCTCGCGCGCGCGCCGGCGGTTTCTCTCACCGCGGCCGAGGCAAAGGCGGAAGACCTGGAATGGCGGCGCGTGACCGTGAGAGGGCGCTTTGCGCCGTCCTACGCCGTCTTCATCGACAACCGGATCCGGCGCGGCGTCGCCGGCTACCACGTCGTGATGCCGCTCGAGATAGGAAGTACCAGGAGCGGCAGCGGTCGCTACGTGCTGGTGAACCGCGGCTGGATCGCAGGTTCGCCCGATCGCGCCCGGTTGCCCGAGGTGACCACGCCCGAGGCCACCGTGCAGATCACTGGCCTCGCGGTATTGCCGAGCCGGCGCTTCCTGGAGCTGTCCGCGAACGTGGCGCAGGGCAAGGTGTGGCAGAACCTGACCGTGGAACGCTATCGCGAGGCGTTCCCGATCCCGCTGCAGCCTGTAGTCATATTGCAGGAAAGTGCGCTCGCCGACGGCCTCGCGCGCGAGTGGGACCCCCCGGACCTCGGCATCAACAAGCACTACGGCTACGCATTCCAGTGGCTCGCGCTGGCGGCCACGGTGCTCGTGTTCTATCTGGTGACGCATGTCAGACGCCGCCCCCGCTAGGCGCAGCCGCGCGATCCTTTGGCTGATCGTCGCACTGGCGGCGGCGCCGGTCGCAGCCTCTTACCTCCTGTACTATTTCTGGCCGCCCGAGCGCACCGTGAACTACGGTGAGCTGATCGAGCCGCGGCCGCTGCCCGATATCCCGCTCGCGCTCGCCGACGGGTCGCCGTTCCGGCTGTCGCAGCTGAAGGGCAAGTGGGTGCTGGTGACAGTGGATTCGGGGCGGTGCGATGCGGCGTGCGACCGGAAGCTGCTTTATATGCGGCAATTGCGCCTGACCCAGGGCAAGGAAATGGAGCGCGTGGAACGGGCGTGGCTCATCCCGGACGGCGCCTCGCCGCGCGCCGGCGCAATCGAGCAGTATGCGGGCACCCGGGTGGTGCGCGTGGGCGCCGGCCTGGTGAAGCTGTTTCCGGCCCCGGGCAAGGCGTCCGACCATATCTATGTGGTGGATCCGCTGGGCAACCTGATGATGCGCTTTCCGCGCGATCCCGATCCGCGCGGGATGATCAAGGACCTGCAGCGACTGCTCCGGGCCTCGCGGATCGGCTAGAGCGTGTCCAAGCAACGTCAAAACACTTGACGCAAAGGCGCAAAGCCGCAAAGGAAACAGAATATGGGGCAGCTCTTGAGTTTGATTCCACTCCTAGATTTCTTTGCGCCTTCGCGTCTTTGCGGCGAGATTTTCGGCGTTCATCGGCGTTCATCGGCGGTTCCATTGGGGTTTTCTAGATAGGCCTATGTATCGCCCGCTCGTCCTCTCCGGTGTAGTCCTCACTTTCCTGGTGATCGTGGCGGGGGCGTACGTGCGCCTCGAGGACGCAGGGCTGGGCTGTCCGGACTGGCCCGGCTGCTACGGGCAGCTGCTCGGCGTGCCCGACGAAGTGCACGAAGTCGCCCGCGCGGAGCAGGCGTATCCCGGCAGCCCGGTCGACCCGGCCAGGGCGTGGACGGAGATGTTCCATCGCTATCTGGCAGGCGCGCTGGGCCTGCTCATATTCGCGATCGCGGTCATTGCCTGGCGCAGGGGGAATGAAATCGGCCGCCTGCCCGGACTCGCCACCGTGCTCGTGGCCGTGGTCGCGTTCCAGGCGACGCTCGGCATGTGGACGGTGACGTTGCTGCTCAAGCCCGCCATCGTCACGCTGCATCTGCTGGGCGGCATGACGACGCTGGCGCTGATGACCTGGCTCACGCTGCGGGAGATCGATCCGCCCGCGGCGCCTGCCACCGCCGCGCGCGCGCTCAGGCCGTGGGCGGCGCTGGGTTTGGCGGTGCTGGCCGCCCAGATTGCGCTCGGGGGCTGGGTCAGCGCCAACTACGCGGCGCTCGCCTGCCCCGATTTTCCCGCCTGCCACGGGCGCTGGCTGCCGGAGATGGATTTCGCGCACGCGTTCCACGTCCTGCGCGAGCTCGGAGTCACGGCGGCCGGCGCGCCGCTCTCGCACGACGCGCTGGTCGCCATCCACTGGACGCACCGTCTCGGCGCCGTGGTCACCGTTCTCTACCTGGGAGCGCTCGCGGTGAGGGGGCTGCGCGTGCCCGCGCTGGCCCTTTACAGCGGACTGTTGCTCGCGCTGCTGCTCGCGCAGGCCGCGCTCGGCATCGCCAACGTTCTCGCGCGCCTGCCGCTGGGGATCGCGGTGGCGCACAACGGCGGCGCGGCGCTTTTGCTGGCCGCGCTGGTGATGCTAAACTTCGCCGTCTTCCGAAAGGCCGAATAGACAGGATTAACAGGATTAACAGGATCAAACGGCAGATCCGAGTTTCTTTCGATGCTGTTCTTGGTCTAGTCCTGTAAATCCTGTGAATCCTGTCCATTTCTTGAATTTGGGTTAGGTTTGAGGATGTCATCCAGTCTCGCGGGCCAGCCGCCCGCTTCGCGGATCCACCAGTTCTACCAGCTCACCAAGCCGCGCGTGGTGTCGCTCATCGTCTTCACGGCGGTGATCGGCATGTTCCTGGCGACGCCCGGCATGGTGCCACTGCAGGCGCTCATCGCGGGCACGCTCGGCATCGCGCTGACCGCAGGCGCGGCCGCGGCAGTGAACTGCCTGGTCGAGCGCAAGATCGACGCGGTCATGGCCCGTACCCGCGGCCGGCCGCTGCCGCGCGGCCAGGTAACTTCGGCCGAGACGCTGCTGTTCGCGGGCGCGGTGGGCGGCGTGGGGCTCTTCATCCTCCACCAGTGGGTAAACGCGCTCACCATGTGGCTCACGCTCGCCACCTTCATCGGCTACGCGATCGTCTACACCGTGATCCTCAAGCCCATGACGCCGCAGAATATCGTGATCGGCGGCGCATCCGGCGCGATGCCGCCGGTGCTGGGATGGGCGGCGGTCACCGGCGAGATCGCGCCCGACGCATTGCTGCTGTTCCTCATCATCTTTGCCTGGACGCCGCCGCACTTCTGGGCGCTCGCGCTATACCGCAAGAACGAATACGCCAAGGCCGGCGTGCCGATGCTGCCGGTGACGCACGGCGACAAGTTCACGCGCCTGCACGTTCTGTTCTACACCGTGATCCTCACCGCGGTGACGCTGCTGCCGTTCGTAACCCGCATGAGTGGCGCGATCTACCTTGGCGCCGCCCTGGCACTGGACGCCGTGTACCTGGCGTATGCCCTCAGGATCTACTTCACGTACAGTGACCGGCTTGCACAGCAGGCCTTCCGCTATTCCATCGTGTACCTCGCGGCGTTGTTCGCGGCGCTACTGCTGGACCACTACTTTCGCTTCCCGCTGTAGGGCGGCGCGCCGGCTCGTGCATGAAGCTCCTGCTGGCCCTGCTATTGTCGTTGGGCGTCGCGCAGCTCTCCGGCTGCGACCGCGGTGCGCCGGCGCCGAAATTCAGGCTCACCGACATCACCGGGGCGGACTTCCGCGGTGAGCTCAGTCTCACCGATCACAACGGCAAGCCGCGCACCCTCGCGGACTTCCGCGGCAAGGTCGTGACGGTGTTCTTCGGCTTCACGCACTGCCCCGACGCCTGCCCCACGACGATGGTCGAGATGGCGGGCGTGATGAAGCAGCTCGGTCCCGATGCCGACAAGCTCCAGGTGCTGTTCGTGACGGTGGACCCCGAGCGCGACACCCAGAAGGTGCTCTCGCAGTACGTGCCGTCGTTCCACCCGTCGTTCTTGGGGCTCTACGGCGACGCGGATGCGACCGCGCGGGCGGCGAAGGCCTTCAAGATCTATTACCAGAAGCGCCCGGTCGAGGGGTCCGGCTACAGCGTGGACCATTCCGCGGGCACGTTCGTGCTCGACCCCGAGGGGCGGGTGCGCCTGTTCGCGCAGTACGGCCTCGGCGCGGCGGCGTTTTTGCACGACATTCGGCTCCTGATCGCGGGCGCGTAGGGAAGGAACGAAGGGATACTCCCCTCGTGCACCCCTACTCCAGAGACACAGGGTGGAGCAAGGGATAACTCGCAGGCTCCGGCAAAAAAGCCCCGGTCTCGGCCGGGGCTTTTGCTGTACGGGGATCGCTCGGGACTAGCTGGCTCGCGCCTCGATAACCCCCTTCATCTTGCCGAGGGCCTTGGCCTCGATCTGGCGGACGCGCTCGGCGGATACCCCGAACTCAGCGGCGAGTTGATGCAAAGTGGCGGATTCCTTTTCCCCCAGCCAGCGCGCTTCGATGATCCGGCGGCTGCGGGCATCGAGGCTCTCCAGCGCCCGCGCGAGCCCTGCGCTCCGCAGGCGCGCGGTTTCCTCGTGCTCGAGGATGCGGCCCGGCTCGGCGTCCTCGGCCGCGAGGTAGGCGATCGGCGCGTAGCTGTCCTCGTCGTCATCGCCCGCGGGCTCGAGCGCGACGTCCCGGCCGGTGAGCCGCG
The DNA here is from genome assembly GCA_044867805.1 of Burkholderiales bacterium. Lineage (GTDB taxonomy): Bacteria > Pseudomonadota > Gammaproteobacteria > Burkholderiales > SG8-41 > SG8-41. The sequence goes on from JBIOVQ010000086.1 coordinate 7,654, forward strand.
TTTCCATCTCCACCACTTCCTCGGGCTTGACGCCGAGCTGCCGGGCCACCGCCTTCGCTTCCTCGGTGCCGAGGCTGGCGAGACTGCTCTTCAGGCTCCTCAGGTTGAAGAAGAGCTTGCGCTGCGCCTTGGTGGTGGCGATCTTGACGATGCGCCAGTTGCGCAGGACGTATTCGTGGATCTCGGCGCGGATCCAGTGCACGGCGAACGACACCAGGCGCACGCCGCGCGCCGGGTCGAAGCGCTTCACCGCCTTCATGAGGCCGATGTTGC